>JANQEH010000189.1 GCA_028278455.1 bacterium | reverse complement strand
TGACCCTGCAACAGCGTTGACAGACGGAAATTCGATTGTAATTTCCAGAATGGCTTCGATCAAGTATTTCGGTACCGAGGATCCGATTGGGAAAAATATATCGGTTAACGGTCAGGACTTTACTGTTTCCGGAGTGATTGAGAATATTCCGCATAATTCTCACCTCAGATTTGATTTTCTGGGTTCCCTGAACCGATATGATGACTGGGACCAGATCTATAACTGGTATGCGACAATGTTCCGTACTTATATCGAAGTTGCTGAAAACGTTAATTCCGAAGAGTTATCAGATAAGATACGGATGATTGCTCATAACTACGAGGGGGCACAATACGATCAGTGGGGAGAGAAGTGGCTTCATCATATTCAACCGCTTGAAGATGTTTATCTGAGTACTAAGATCCCTTTGAGTGGTATGGCAGGTAGTAAAACAAATATAAAGATGTTATCACTAGTCGCATTTTTACTGCTGGCAATCGCCATAATTAACTATACAAACCTGTCCACAGCCAGATCAGCGTGCAGAGCGAAAGAAGTAGGAATGCGTAAAGTGGTTGGAGCGGGGAAATTTCAGATGGTTCGCCAGTTCATGTTTGAAGCTATGCTGATGAGTACTGCTGCGCTGTTTGTTTCGTTATTGCTTGTACACTTTCTGGTACCAGAGTTTAATAACCTGACCGGATCAACGGTTAACATCGATTACTCAGGAAATCTGCTATATCTATCTGCTCTGGTGTTTCTTCCGTTATTAGCTGGCACTCTTGCCGGAATATATCCGGCATTTTATCTGACGTCCATATCTCCCGTGAAAGTATTCAGGGGATTTCACAGATCCGGAGGAAAAGGCGCCGGATTCCGTAAGTGGCTCGTTATTCTGCAGTTCAGTGCGGCTGTCTGCCTGATTATCAGTACGATCACAATATACCGCCAGATCGATTATATGAAGAACAGGGAGTTGGGATTTTCTAAAGAGCAGAACCTTGTAATTCATTTTAAAGGTCTTAATGATCTCAGAGAAAAATATGAAATGCTTAAGGAAGTGTATCTTGAAATGCCGGGAATTTTAGGCGCTGCCGCATCCCACAGTATTCCCGGCAGGGGTATGCATAACTACTCGTTTAACCTTCTCGATGAACCTGACGGTATGAATCAATCCATGTATTATCTTTTTAGTGATGCTGACTTTGTCGATCTGTTCGGGATGGAAATATTGGCCGGCAGGAATTTTTCTAAAGATATTCCAACCGATATTGAAGAATCATTTCTCATAAACCAATCAGGAGTAAAATCGATTGGCTTAGAAAAACCGGAGGAAGCGATCGGGAAAAAGATTCAGACCGGTTTTGGAGGTAGAGGCTACATAATCGGCGTTGTTGCAGATTTTAACTACCGAAAACTTGATTATGAAATCGAACCGCTTATTTTTTCGGCAAGGTCACGTTCGTTCCGCTACTTGACGCTCAAAGTATCGACTGAAAACTTGACCGGTATCATCCGTGATATTGAGTCAAAATGGACAGAATTATACCCGAATAAACCTTTTGAATATTTTTTCCTTGACGATGATTTCAACCGGCAGTACTTGTCCGATGAAAGGATGGGTACGATATTTTCTGCATTTACCAGCATGTCTATATTTATCGCTGCTCTTGGACTTTTCGGCCTTTCAGTTTTCCTTGTAGAACAGCGTGTAAAGGAAATCGGTATCAGGAAAGTCCATGGTGCCCGTATATATGACATCCTGGTTTTACTTTCAAGTGATATTGTTCGATGGATAATCATAGCAAACATTGTTGCGTGGCCGGTTACGTATTATCTTATGTCAGAATGGCTGAACGGTTTTGCTTTCCGGACCAGCCTGAGTGTTGCACTGTTTGTTATAACCGGAATCGGCGTGGTTGTGGTTTCTCTTTGTACCACAGGTATTCAATCACTTAAAGCGGCATATCTGAATCCTGTAAAAACATTGCGGCATGAGTAATCCCTATACAGGAACCGTTTGATTTTGAGCTTATTGTTACGTACATTGCCCGATATTCCTGAAGTTGAAATTTGAGGAGATGTTTATGAAGGGGATTGTGCTCGCCGGCGGACTTGCAACTCGACTGTATCCTGTTACTAAGGGAGTCAGTAAACAACTGCTGCCCGTTTATAACAAACCGATGGTTTACTATCCGCTTTCAGTCCTCATGATGGCTGATATCCGTGATATTCTGCTTATATCCACACCTGAGGCACTCCCGCAGTTTGAAAGACTGTTCGGTGACGGTTCCGGACTCGGCCTGAATCTCTCGTATAAAGAACAGGACAGACCGGCGGGAATAGCCGAAGCTTTTATTCTTGGCAGAGAATTTATTGGTAACGATTCTGTTTCGCTTGTATTAGGAGACAATCTATTCTTTGGAGGAGGGTTGGAGGAAAAACTCTCTCATCTTTCAGAAAACATTGAAGGCGCCACTGTATTTGGTTATTATGTTAAGGATCCTGAACGATATGGCGTTATAGAGTTTGATGAACAGCAGAAAGTGATTTCGATAGAAGAAAAACCTGCTCTCCCGAAATCTCACTGGGCCGTAACGGGACTGTATTTTTATGATAATGACGTTATTGAAATCGCTGAGAACCTTGCTCCATCCGGCAGGGGTGAGCTTGAAATCACCGATATTAATAAAGCATATCTGAATAGTGGAAAACTGAGTGTTGAGCTGCTCGGACGCGGTTACGCGTGGCTCGATACAGGAACGTATGATTCACTGATGGACGCCTCAATTTTTATAAAGACGATAGAAGAACGGCAGGGTCTGATGGTCGGATGTATCGAAGAAATAGCATTTAGAAAAGGGTATATCACTGCTGAAAATCTTCTTGAAATTGCGCAGGGTTATAAGACAGAATACGGCAGTTATTTGCAAAACCTTGCCGAATCCATCTGATGTTAAAATCTTTAGATCAGTTATTTGATTTTCTCAAATGCCTCGAGGCACAGATCAAGGATTTTTCGATCCTTCGCCATAATGTATCCGTCTGAATATCGGTAGCCGTTTTTACCCGTCAGATCAAGTCGACCGCCCCTGAAATCGGTAAGATACATTCCTTCAACATCATAAAAAACCTGTGAAGCGGCCAGGTCCCATATCTTTGGTGAACCTCCCTGAAAATCCCTCGGCAGGTTAAAATGCAAATCGTATGATCCCAAAAGTACATTCATTGATTTCGTTGGGATTGATTCCTGGTAACCGGTTTCTGATGGATTGAGCAGATTCAGCATCTCCAGAAACGGTTCACTGTTTTTTCTGTTGGCCGAGATTAAAACACGAAGACCACCAGAGTTGGTATTCTGCTTGCTTCCATAATAGAGTGTTTTGCCCGCCTCAAGCGATGCAATTCCGCCGATTTTCGGTACCGGGCAGTTTAAGGCGCCAAGTATCGGACCTCTTTTCCTATCGACCAGCGCAACCGAAGTCCCGAAAAATCCTGTTTTCTTTTTGTATCCCATCGATCCGCAGATCGGATCGACACACCAGAAGATTTCTTTTTTCAGTTCAGATTCTTCGAATGATTCTTCTCCAACGAATCCGAATTCAGGATAAAGAAGTGTAAGATATTCTCTGCAGATTCTGTCACAGAATTTATCGGGTCCCAGCTTTACGAGTTCAGGAGAATCTTCTGCTGCCAATCCTGATGCCGAATCATAGGATTTAGTATCAATTTTTATTTCATATCCACGGTCATAATAATGCATCATCAGGTCTTCACAGTTCATCGCTGCTCGGTGAGCATGATAAAGTCTTTGATCTATTTGAGAAATAGTGTCTATGAAGTTCATTGATTATCCTATATGCGGTTTTCTGAGAAAAATAACGCGCAATATAAGGACATTCTTGATTAAAGTCCATGGATTATTATGTGGGACCGTGAGTTTTGTTGGCAGGAGTTGAAAACTGTGAGAAATATTCAACAGAATTACATTGATAGTATTGCTATTCAAATATCCAGAAAATATAATCCTGAGAATTGAATTAGTTCAGGAAAAATTTCACATGTTAATATGTTTCAGACTTCGATATTGAATATGGTAAACTGTGCTGTTAATATTCAAGCTGCTGTTGTCTGGAGCGTCGTTTCAGAAAAGTCAATATACCCATCCAGGTTACAACACACAATTGAATGAACAGAATAAATACAAGCATTCCGAGAATGACGCCGATGAAACCGCTCATGTCTTTCTCCTATTTTTACTTCAATGCAATGAATTATAACCAAACACTAATTATTTGTTATGTATCAGCATGAAATAAAACAGGATCAGTCGCGCACCCGATTCTTTGAATAGCTGTAGGACTTTGCAGGAGTGTATGTACTATACTATAGTTAGAAAAAATAAAGTCTACAAGAAAAAAATGCATTTTTGCTTGAAAACCGGACCGGCTGGTATTACACGCCTTTTCTCATTAATTTGAATTTTGCTGAAAACTATCTTTTATATTGCCATTTCTCCGAAATAATTATATATAATAATATACTACCTTTTCAGTGCAGCGGCAGATATCATTTTTCCCTCAATATTGTTGATATAGTATCAGTCTGTATCCATACAAGGCATTAATATCAGATTACTTTTGTCCTACTTTGCACTTTCAGCATAATTTTATCCAAATCAAACAAATTCGAGATCTCTATGGAAAAGATACTCGTAGTGGATGACAATAACGAGTGGCGAAAAATTCTTGTTTATCACCTGAAAGATAAAGGTTATTTTGTCAGAGATGCAGAAAACGGTACAACCGCGATCAAACTCGCTGAAGCAGAAACGTATGATCTGGTAATAACTGATCTTCGTATGGGTGATGTCAATGGAATTGAGGTAATAAAGAGGGTAAAGGAACTTAATGCATCATCCGAGGTAATTCTGATTACCGGTTTTGCTTCCGTTGATACTGCGGTTGAGGCTATGAGGGCCGGCGCTTATGATTATATTACAAAGCAGACGGAAGTACGGGAAATAATGGTGTTGATTGAAAAAGCGCTCGAGAAAAAACAGTTAACCGACACGATCAGGGCGTATGAACGTGAATTGAAGGATAAATACAATTTTGATGAGATTATAGGTAAATCGCAACCGATGATGGACGTCTTAACGACGGTATCAAAGGTATGCGAAACCGAC
>JANQEH010000151.1 GCA_028278455.1 bacterium | reverse complement strand
CTCGTTTCCATTTGATGCTGCAATATGATATGGAGATCTGCCGTCAAAAGTTTTTAAATTTAAATCAACACCTTTGCTGACAAGAAACTCGATCATAGATATATTACCGGAACGTGAAGCCAGGTGCAGAGGGGTGATTCCATAGTAGTCCCGCCTGTTGATATCAACCCCTTTTTCTATCGCTATTTTTGCGAGATCAACCAGCCCGCCTTCAGCGGCGGTGTGGAGAAGTGTACTGCCTCTCCCTGTTTCAAGAGAGATTTCAATATCATTTTCTATCATATATTCAACTATCTTCTTCAAACCGTTTTTTGCAGCAATATGCAGAAAAGCGCTTCTCATCGGGACTTCGGCGCCTCTGTCAAGTAGATAGGCCGATACTTTTGAAGCGCCTCCTTCAATGGCTGATACAATTGGGGTACGTCCCCTATAGCTGTCGGTGTTTATGTCGGCGCCATTCTCCGCAAGCAGTCTTACTACATCGATGTGGTCAAAATAAGCTGCAAGGTGGATTGCTGCTTCTCCATTAGATCTTTTGCAATTTACATCAGATCCCTTATCAATTAATAATTCAACAGCATCCGTTACACCGTAATAGGCAGCAAAATACAATGGTGTCATCTGGTTTCGGTCTTTCCTGTTTAGAATATCCGGGTCATTTTCAATCATGTCTCTTACAATGGAAATATCTTTATTCCTGATAGCAGTGAAAATATCCTGTGCATTAAGTGTGCCGGTACCGATAGAAAAAAAATAATACATTGATGATTATATATGATTTTTTCATACTACTCTCCATTTTAGCGAGATATGTTATTTCTTAAAAGTATAGGTATACTTCATTAAAAATGTTCTGTCGTTTGAGAAGGGCAGCCTTGGCTCGAGCCTATCCCTTTCCAGGTTGAATCCTTCATTATACACGAACCAGAGATCATTACCTTCACTGAAATTATATCTGAACCTGAAGTTTGGTGTTATAATATCCGATATATTGTTGTATTGTAGAAATCCGTTGAGCGATAACTTATTATCGAGGGCAGTATTGATCCTCAAGCGGATCTGGTTTGCATTAAATTTCTGGTCTCTGTCAGGAAATCTTACGAAATTTCCCTCATAAGTCAAGACCAGGCTGAAGTGCCTGGAAGCATTCCAGGTTGTGTAGACACCAGCTTCCGTTCTCCAACCATCGTAGAAAGTACCTACACCTGTGCTGAAATTTGTTCTGAAAAGCCTACCCGGCGCCATGTTATACCCTCCTTCAATCTTGTAGAATGAATGGTCTCCTGCCGGGATAATAGTGTCTTCAGGGAAATCCAGATCATCCGTCAGATTTTCGTAATACAACTCAGCATCAGCCCAGACACTCGCTCCGGAATTCCAGTGCAGGTCAGTATCATATTCAAACTGGGCTGATTCCACATTTCCGTCTGAATTCCGGGTAGCGACGAATCCCCAAAACTGTATGGGGCTGATCTGTCGGAATCGAGATTCCTCTTCCATAAACCAATCGTAACTTATCCTCCAGTTATATTCTGTATAATCGCTTCTGCTGACGAATCCCATCCCCGGCCTGTAGTCCTTTCCACTCCTGCAAACACCAAGGTGATAATTTAGCCCTGCAAGACTTCTACGCTGCCATAATGCAATGAAAGATACCGGATCAAAGAAACTTGAATTATCTCTGTCATCCTCCTCCACCCGTGCAAACCTCAGTAGAAGATAATCATCACCGGCTACCCTGAATATTCCATCCATTCCATAAGCAACATTGTAAGTTCCATCATCACCAATCCTGCTTGTTACAATTCCACCTGCATAGGAATTCTCATTTATTACCTGCCTTCTGACTCGGGCTACACCAAAGTTTTCCGATGGCAGTCTTTCACTGTTCTCAGTCTGCATATTCAGCAATCCTACATCCCATTTTCCCGACCTGCCTATCAGCCTTGCACCCCCAAGAATACGGACTTCTTTGCCTTCATGAAGTCCTATGGACCTGCTGTAAAACAGGTTATTGAATGTCGACATGGATGTGCCGAAATTGAATATCCCTGCTCTTTCCTGAAAAAACCTTCTCTTTTCCGGAAAGAACAAGGAGAACCGGGTAAGATTTACCTGCTGGTTATCAGCTTCTACCTGAGCGAAATCAGTATTGACAGTAGCGTCAAGAGTAAGGTTACTTGTAATATTGTACTTAATATCCAAACCGAGATCCCGTTCGATATCAGTTTCCCGTTCATATTTTGTACCTTCCTTATCGAGTTTTTCAATTCTTCCCGAACCACCCATTATATATGGTGTAACATAAACCGGATTCTGACTCTTAATATCTGTTAAGGATATTTCCTGTGCCTTGGAAGGGGTGCTATATGGTCGGTTGTCGGAAATAGATGGAAAGACAACTCTTTCATTTTTCCTGCTGATCATCCGGCTGGCAATCAGTCCGATAATGATCCTGTCACTTTGCTGTTTGAAACCGAGACTCGAAAAAGGTATTCTAATTTCAGCATACCAGCCTCGTTCATCCCTGCTTGTCTCAACATCCCAGAAGGTGTTCCAGTTAAGGTTCCTACCATTTCCATCATTCGATATAGCGAGATCCACTCTCACCCCGGCTGGATTGACCGAGAACCACAGTGCATTTTCCTTGTCGTTGAATGTATCAAGAATTATATCAAACGAATCATCTCCGAAATTACTGTCCCTGTACAATGTATAAGACCTTATTCCTGAAGGATCTGAATCAAAAAATCTGCCGCACGCATATAAATAGTCTTTATCATAGGCTATCCTGATTTCTGTTATTTCAGTCGGTTTCCCTTTAAAGGTCGGCTGATACATTGTCATTGAAAGAGGAGATATCTCCAACCAGACTTTTTCGTCGATTATTCCGTCAAGGATGATAGAGCCGGATAATCTGTCAATTGGTATCGGCTCCTGAGAGAAAAGATTTCTAAAGGTAATTAACAAGGTCAATCCTAAGAACACAAATGTACAAACCTGCGATTTTCGGGTAAATACGCTCACAATATTTTTCATTGATACTCCAGTTTATAATTATGTTAAGTGAATAAATGTTTAAAGATTGATAAAATTCTACGGTTGATAAATGTGTCTCTATCCGGAAGAAACTAATTAAGGGTATTATTTTACATATTAAGTAAATTTTGATCCTTGTTGTTCTATTTTTTGACAACTGCCTCAAAGGTTCTCAGTACTGGTATGTGCACCCCGGCATTACCTTCAGCCAGTGAAGCAGTCAGGACAAGGATCATATCCAGTTCCGGAACCAGGTATAAAGTCTGGCCGCCGTACCCGAATGCAGCTGTATATTCGATCTTTCGTCCATTGATATATTTTGATCCGGTTGTCCAATTATA
>JANQEH010000143.1 GCA_028278455.1 bacterium | reverse complement strand
GAGAGTGTTATTTAATATCTTTATATTGTATTCCTGTAATCACTAATAAATATGAAATCATAATCTCAGGGAAAATTATGCCAGAATTAGCTATCAGCGGTGGTGAACCGGTAAGAGTAGACAAGCCGTTCCCTTCCTGGCCAGTTTGGGGAGAGGAAGAAATAGATCTAATAACTAAAACAGTGAAAAGCGGAAACTGGGGATATCCGAAATGGGAACATATTCCTGAATTTGAAAGGAATTTCGCCGCGTATCACGAAGCGAAATACGGTATTTGCTTTAACAGCGGAACATCAGCATTGATGGGAGCGCTCTGGGCTGTCGGTGTTTCGCCCGGTGATGAAGTGATCCTTCCGGCATATACTTTTATTGCGACCGCTTCTGCCGTGCTGCTGCTTGGAGCAGTACCGGTTTTTGCAGACATTGAAGAAACCACCTTTCACCTGGATACAAAGTCGGTAGAATCTTTCCTGACACCTAAGACCAAAGCAGTAATGGCTGTTCACATCGGTGGAAGATCGACAGATATGACCGCTTTAAAGGATCTCTGCACCAGGTATGAATTGAAACTTGTCGAAGATGCGGCACAGGCATGGGGAGCAGAATGGGAACATAACAGGGTCGGAGCCCTCGGAGATGCTGGAGTATTCAGCTTTCAATCTTCGAAGAACATGACATCGGGTGAGGGTGGGATAGTACTGACAAATGACAGGAAAACGGCAGAATTCTGCATGACTTATGCGAATTGCGGAAGGCTGGAAGATAAGCCAAAGTATGAGCATTATTATTCCGGAGGAAATTTCAGGCTATCGGATTTAAACGGGGCTTTGCTGATGGCCCAGTTTAAAAGGTATCCGGAAATGCACAGGAAAAGACGAGACAACGCAAAAATACTTGACGGCGCATTCTCGGATATAGAAGGATTCGAACCGATCAGTGAAGATGAACAGGCAACCATTCATGCATACCATTTTTATTTATTGAGATATAATTCCGATAGTTTTGACGGGATCGATAAATTCAAGATTATCGAAGCTCTTCAGAAAGAAGGTATTCCTGCTCATCCCGGGTATACAATACCAATTTATAAACAACCTGTATTTCTGAATGGGGCTTTCGGTTCAAGAGGTAAAGTGATTGATAAATACATGGACTATAACAGTATTTACCTTCCTGAGACAGAATGTGCATGCAATGAAGAAGGAATATGGCTGCCGCAGACAATGATGCTGGGTGATCAGGATGACATGAATGATGTCGTTGAAGCTTTTAAAAAGATTAGAATGAACGCTTCCGAATTGAAAACCAGTGATTAACATGTCCAAACCGGAGTAGTATAGTGAAATATAACCTGACCTGTCTTGAATGTAAAGATACCTATTCGATAGATGAGATCAGATTCTTCTGCGACTGCGGAGGACTGCTGGATATTGAACCGGACGAGGCAGAGTGGAATGAGATTTATAAGGAAAAGAACTTCTTCCAGCTTATTGATTACAGGAGCTCTCGTCTTAACAGCGGCGTATGGAGGTATGTTGATTTTATCGGGATAAATGCCAAGAAAAGGGATATTGTCACGCGCAACGAGGGTAATACCGGGATTTACAAGTCCGGAAAGATTTCTGAGTTTACCGGTTTGGACGATGTAGAGGTCAAGCATGAAGGAGAAAATCCCACAGGATCATTTAAAGACAGAGGGATGACGGTTGCAGTAACAAGGGCCAAACAACAGAACGTTAGCATTATTGCATGTGCTTCTACTGGCAATACAAGCGCGTCGATGGCGTCTTATGCATCAACAGCCGGATTAAAGTCTATAGTACTTGTACCTGAAGGAACGATTTCTCGTAACAAGCTTTCACAGGCAATAGCATACGGATCCAGAACTGTCGAGATTGATGGAGATTTTGACAAAGGAATGAAACTCATAATTGACGGTGCCAAAGAGGGAAAGTTATATCCGATGAATTCTGTGAATCCTTTCAGAATCGAAGGCCAAAAGACTATTATCTGGGAGATGCTCCATCAGAGGAGATGGCAGGCACCGGATTGGATAATTTTCCCTGCGGGTAACCTGGGGAATTGCTCATCTTTCGGAAAAGCGGTTGAAGAGCTCTATAATTATGCTATGATCGGTAAGAAACCGAGACTTGCAGGTGTTCAGGCAAAGGGAGCAAATCCGTTTTTCCTTGGATTTGAAAAGAGCTTCAAAGAAAAATTTACAGTTGATGCGGAAACTATCGCGACTGCGATCCGGATAGGTGATCCGGTTAATCTTCCCAGGGCGATCAGGGCAATAGAGAACACAGACGGTATCGTAACGCAGGTAACTGATAATGAGATCATGAATGCTAAAGCGATTGTAGATGGCGCGGGAATAGGCGCTGAGCCGGCTTCTTGTGCGGCAATAGCAGGGCTTAAGAAACTGGTTAATGATAGAGTAATAGGAAAAAACGAGTCTGTGGTGGCAATTCTTACGGGACACATTTTAAAGGACACAGACTCTGTAATTTCATATCATAACAAAGAACTGCCGGGGATTGATTCTGCTAATGCAAATATTCCGGTTAAGATCAAACCGGAGATGAAAGAGCTCGATTCACTAATTAAAGATCTGAACAAGGTAGAATAGTTATACCGGATTGATCATAAATTTATTATATTCATGTCATACTGCAACATTTCAGATCAAATGAGTGTATATTTATAATAGAATTATACTAATTATAACAGCCTTTAAAATGACTCAATTATGTCTGATATAAAGACAAAAAAAGATTCTGATATGAACCTGATCATCTGGATGGTCGTTGTTCCGGTCGCTGTTGATCTGTTCACAACAAACTCGATCACCTGGTCCAGATGGGCAATCTTCGGGTTTTTAATCATATACTTACTCAGATTAACAAAAGAGAATAAGGTAGATGTACAGGCTGTAACGATCCTCAAAGAAAGATACGCAAAAGGTGAGCTTACCGAAGAAGAATATATAAAGATAAAATCCGAGCTTGAAGCTGAACAGGCAGTTGGAGGGCAGGCCAGCGGAAACAAGATCCTGGGTTATGCTTTAATATTCTTAGGCGTAGTATTTGTATTGAGAAATTTTCTTTTCGGTGTCAACCTTCCTTATTTCATGTATAATATTCCCTGGTTCCCGCTGATCCTTATAGGAATTGGCGTCTACTGGGTTTACAGGAATATAAAATAATCCCTCATTATTTTTTCTAATGCGCAGAACAGAAGATACCAGGATACACATCGATGCAAGGGGTAAAGAAATATGTCTGCCCCCGAGGCCCGAAAGGATAATATCCTTTATCTGCAGTGTAACGGAGACGCTGTTTGAACTGGGATTGGGAGACAGAGTATTAGGCAGGACAAATTACTGTATCCGCCCGGCTCCAGCGGTAGAAGAAGTGCAGAAGATAGGCGGCCCCAAAGATCCCGATAACGAACTGATAATATCGATGAAGCCTGATCTAGTCATCGCTAATATAGAAGAAAATGAGAAAAACGATATCGATATTCTCGAAAATTCAGGGATCCCTGTTTATGTAAATTATCCGAAAACAGTCATTGAAAGCCGGGAAATGATAAGGATACTTGGAGAAATAACCGGAACAGAAGATAAAGCAGAGAATATATACGAAAAAGCTGGCAGGGAGATCACCGCAATATCGGAAAAAGTGCAGATGATGTCTGAAAAGCCCCGTATTGTCTACTTGATTTGGCGCAAACCGTATATGACAATTAACCATGATACCTATATAAATGATATAATAGAGTTCTGCGGAGGGATTAATCAGTTCGCTGATTCGGGATTGAGATACCCGGTCATAAGTATGGAAGATATTATTGACAAGAAACCGGATATCATATTCTTTCCGTCCGAACCATTCCCTTTTAAAAAGAAACATACAGAGGAATTTTACGAAAACAACCAAATCCCGTCTGCAACACTAAATGGTCTAAGACTTGTTGACGGTGAAATGTTCAGCTGGTACGGATACCGGATGATCATGGGCTTGAGATATACCTTTGAAGCAATACATAACTATTCTCCAGATAATTCATGATCAGCCGATAACATAATTATTAAGTAAATATCCTATTTACAATACTAAAATATTTGACTTGCAATTATTAAAGTAATTGGTTAATATTTTCTGATTTTTCTTTTTTTTTTGATTTCATATTTTCTTCCGGGAAAGAATTCTTGGTAAATAAAACTGAAAAAACCATCAGAGTTCCAAGCGAGTTAGCCCTCCAGGAGATAAGAGAACTTCTATTAAAAGGCTCTTTTGATGAAGCATTGCTTATCAGGAAAGAAACGGCATTTGATGTCGATGAACTGAATAAGATATTGAATCAGGTTATAGATACATACAAAGAAAAGGGTGAATACAGGGATGCTGTAACTATTGCCGGTCAGTTTAATATAAACGGAAGAAATATTGATAATCTAAAGTTGACGGAATTGAAAAGACTCCACTCCGAGCGGAATTATGAAGATGCAGCAGAATGGGCATCCGAAAAAGAGATGTCCTCATTGGAAGTTAAACGTTCTGCTACCCTGGCCTACGAGGAATATCTAAAAAGTGGTGATGTCGAAGGGGCATTCAGGATAATTGATACTTATTCACTGAAAAAGGAAGAGCTCCTTGCATTGACGATAGAAGAATTTAATAATGCTATTGTTCACGGCCAGTTTCTTAAAGCGGCATTATTGGGGAAACGGTTTGGCCTGTCAAGAGAAAGAACCACTTCATCTTCACTCAGGGCATGTATGAAATTGATCGATACCGGCGATATTGACAGGGCAGTAAAAATGATAGGGGAATTCAGGCTTCTTAATAATGAAGTTTTTGAATATGTGAGTGAAGTAGAAGCTTACAGGTTCTTTAACGAGATATTTGATAAATTCATAAGGCCTTCACTTGAAAGAGGGAAATTCAAGTCGATAGTAGATTTTGCCGAAAATACAGAGATCGTCAGACAGAAATTTGAGTATATACCACAAAAGGAATTTCTACAGAAATTTAATTGCGTTACTGCAGAAACACATAACAGGCTTCTTGATAACCTTGAAGAGCAGCCCGCAAGGTACATAAGGAATTCACTGGGTATGCTTAAGAAGGATTTTCCAAGAGAACTTTATTTTGAGGTAATCAAATCTGCAGAAAAGTATCATAACATTCTTCTGGAAAAAGGAAACCTGCAGAAGGCTTTAACAATAAAGGAAGAATACGGCCTTTTTTCAAAGACTGCCACAGGTGAAAGTATTGATGAGCTTCATCAGAAGGTCTCCCGGTTTGCGGTAAAATCGCTGATCACCGGTGATTTTTCAGCCGTTAGAACAGTTTTTAGGGAATATAATCTTCCCGATCACTTTTCAAACCTGGCAATAATAGCCGGTGTTACTGGATTACTTGACAAAGAAGAACACAAAGAAGCGTTTGATGTCCTTGATAATTTTGAAGTAAGCATGACTGATGAAGAATGCAAGGTAAAAGTTTCAGTAAAATTCAGAGAGCTGATGGGACAGAAGAAGTACCTAATTGCTCTGACCTTCGCCGCCAAAGCAGGAATGCAAAGCTCTTTTATCGAGGACGCTGCATTTAAAACCTGGGAGGAGAGATTCCTTGCCAGGAGGTTTGATGAAGCTCTCGAAATAAACAGGCAGTATAAGATAAACAAAAAAAGAATTGTACCAACTGCCTCAGAGCATTATAAGATTTTTATGGAATCCGGTGAATACAGACTTGCTTCTTCAATCAGAAGAATATACAATGTAAGGATTTCCATTACGCAGTGGCTGCTCGAATTCTTCATGCTAATGTTCTCCAAAAACTGATTAACATTAGAATCTGCATTTTATCTTTCCTGTTGATATGTCATGACACTTAATTTATCCATTGAAGAAACAGAGGTAATACAATAATTGACTTGATTTTAGCTTCGTAATTGCTTAATATTTCATACTTTTCTTCAATTCCGCAATTGATAAAGATCGATTTCTGGGAGCAACAATTTGAATAATATGTCTCAAAAGGTCAGCGGTTCTTCAGGAGATGATACTCTTCAGGAAATCAGGGAACTTCTTTTTAATGGTTCTATTGAGAAGGCTGTTCAGCTAAAAAAGGAAGTTTCAGTTAATGAAGAAAATCTGAGGAAGATCATTGACGAGGTCATTGATTCTTATCGGGATATGGGGGAATACCGTGATGCAATTATTATTGCCGAGCAGTTCAATGTTACCGGTAAAAAAATCGAAAATCTGTATCTTTTAGAATTAAAAAGACTATACGCAGAACATAACTATGAAGAGGCTGCCAAATGGGCTTCCGATAAAGAAATGTCAGATGTCGAGATCAAAAGATCAGCAATGCAGGCTTATGAAGATTATCTCAAGGCAGGGAATATCGGGGGTGCATTCAGGATGATGGAAACTTATTCTCTGAAGAAGGAAGAGCTTTTATCCATGACCATTGAAGAGTTCAATAATGCTTTTGCTCACGGCAACTTTCATAAAGCGGCGCTGCTCGGAGAGAAGTTTAATTTCTCAAGAGAAAGAACCATCACATCCTCTTTAAAGGCCTGTATAAAGGCCATCGATGAAGAAGAATATGATAAGGCAATAAATATGATCGGGGATTTTAACCTGATCAATAATGACATTTTTGAGGCAGTATCGGAAGTAGAAGCCAACAGGTTTTTGAATGAGATATTCGAGAAATTTCTCAGGCCGTCAATAGATAAAGGTAAATTCAAGGCTATAATTGATTTCGCAGAAAAATCCCGGATCATAGGTCAGGATTTTACATATATACCCCTTAAAGAGTTTATGCAGAAGTTTTACACTATCACTTCAATTGCTCATAACAGGCTGCTTGATAATCTGGAGGAACAGCCGGCAAGGTATATGAGAGATTCTCTGGGAATACTTACGAGAGATTTTCCCAGAGAACTTTTTAAAGATGTGATCAAAGCCGCAGAGAAATATCATAACAATATGCTGGATAAAGGCGATTTGCATAAGGCACTTACTATCAAGGAAGAGTATGGACTGTTCTCGAAATCTTCTCCGGGAGATAATTTAGATGAACTGCATCAGCAGGTTTCGAAATTCGTAAGGAAGTCGATTATTGGGAGTGATATTGATTCTGCGAGGACAGTTATAAAGGAATACAGTCTTCCGGTTCCATATTCTAATCTTGCAGTTGTTAGTGGGATTATAAGTCTGCTTGATATGGACGATCACAAAAAAGCCTTCGAAGTTCTGGATAATTTTGAGGTCAATATTGCTGATGAAGAGAGCAAATTCAAGGTTAATATCAAGTATAAAGAGCTACTGGGACAAAAGAAACATCTGATCGCCCTGACATTTGCACAAAAATTTCGTATGAACAGGAGTTTTGTCGAAGAGGCGGCCTTCAGGGCATGGGAGGAAAAATTCCTCATGAAGAAATTCGATGAAGCTTTAGAGATCAAAAGACAGTATAAAATACCAAAGAAACGAATGATCCCCGTAGCTTCTTCCTACTACAGTAATTACATGGAAACCGGTGATTACAGGCTTGCTTCATCGATCAGAAGGTCATACAATGTCAGTATCTCCGTTGTCGAATGGTTTGTCGAGTTCTTCAAGCTTATGTTTTCCAAGAATTAAGCTCCCGAATTTTTACGTAATCTATACTGGATTCTAAATGATTGATAATATCCCTAAAATATGATATATTGATATTTAGTTTTTTAACGGGAATCAATAATGCATTTAAGATAATGAAAAATAGAAAAACAGACAAAGAACATGTCCTTGAAAAGATATGGATGATGAGAGAGAAAGACTCTGTCAAATATGATGATCTTATCGACTGGCTCAAGAAAACTGACTCTGTGACTATCTTAAAGGATTTGAAGAAGGAAGAATTCATACATATCGAGAAAGACCTTGTCAAACTTACACAAAAAGGGCTTGACTATTCCGAGAGCATTGTCAGAAGGCATAGATTGGCAGAAGTACTTTTACAAGAGATACTCGAAGTAGACGACAGGATCGTATCCAGTCAGGCGTGTGAGTTTGAACATATCCTCACACCGGAAGTAACAGATAGTATTTGCACATTCCTTGGTCACCCGCATAAATGTCCTCACGGATTGCCTATCCCCAGAGGGAAATGCTGCAAAACTTTTAAGACAATGATCGGGCCTCTGGTAAAACCTTTATCAGAAATGAATATTGGTGATGTGGCAAAGATAGTATTTATGAGTCCAAAAACACATAAAAGGCTTGATAAGCTGATGACATTTGGTATTACACCGGGGGCAATTATTAAATTACACCAAAAGAATCCATCATTCGTTTTGCAGATAAGTGAGACGGATCTGGCGATAGATCCTGAGATAGCCGAGAATATATATGTTAAACCGGTAAACGAGACTCAATAATTCACAACATTCTAAATCTTGAAATTTTCACTAACAATATCTATTCTATTCTTTTTTGCCGTATCGTCTGCTTCTGCCCAGGTGAATACAGAAAAGATGCGTGTAGAGAAGGATCAGGAGGGTTTTTCGGGCCGGATCAGCATTAGTATCAGTCTCCAGACTGGTAATGTCGAGGTTTTCGATTCCGGTGGAGGCTTCCGGCTTCAATATGACGCATCGAAGCAGAGGACTTTCCTTGTAGGCAATATGAAGTTTGCAAAAAACAGATCGAGAGAATTTAAGAACATGGGTTTTGCCCATTTTAGGTATAATTATCAATTTACGAGGTCAATCACGGGTGAATTCTTTGCTCAGTATGAATATAACGAATTCACGCGATTATACAACAGGAAGCTTCTTGGCTCCGGAGTAAGGATGAGCATATCTCAGAAGGAAAAAACCGGTTTATATCTTGGCTCATCAGTTATGTATGAATTCGAACATATTGATATAAAGAAAGGTTCCGGTGAAGATCCGAAAATAACCCTGCTGAGATGGAGCAGTTACCTGGTATTTAAATTGGAACCGGGAAACAGATCTGCACTGGTAAACTCCTTCTATATACAGCCGGCTCTGGATGATCCCGAAGATGTCAGGATCCTGGATGAGTTCGATCTGCAGACCGGTATAACTGATAAGCTTGCGTTGGTTCTAAGTTTCAGATTCAGATTTGATAATCACCCTCCGGCAGGAGTAAAGAAAACGGATTTTGAGATAATGAATAGCATTTCTTACGCCTTTTAGCAGCTCAGTCTATAATTTAACTTTCAAATAATCTCAGGTATTGAAAAGATGAAACGTAGATACCGGTCTTTCAGGATTGTTGTGACTATCATAATTATGTGTTGTATATATATTTCAGCCTGCAGCAGGAATTCCGGCGAAAACCAGTCTGAGGCGGAAAAGTCCTTTGGTAATATCGTTGAGGCCTCAGGAGGTGAGAAAGCTTTAGTAGCGGTTAAAAACATGGAATTAACCGGGAATATACTGATAAATACCAGAACCGGTAATGAGAAAATAGCTATGAGAATGGTTTTTTCATATCCGGATAAAGCTTTACTTGAACTGAATACGGCAGCGGGAGCAATACAGTCTGTAATCAATAAAGAAGAGAGCAGGCTTAGGGCTTTCTCGATGGACAGACCTCTTCCCGAGAAAGAATTCAGGGATATGAAGAACAGACTCATGATGAGTCTTATATGGATATTACAGAATCTTAGAGAAGGCGAAGTTGAATTGGAGCCTGAAACGCTTACTTTAACAGATGATAAGATAGAATTGCAGTTTGCATTTGAAGAAAGTAATGTAAAGATGGTATGTAATTCTAAGACATGGTATCCTGAAGAATTTATAATAATCGAGAACAATATAAGCAGCAGCCTGAAACTAACAGAATACCGTGAAGTAAATGGTATGAAATTACCTTTCCATTTTGAGAATCAGGTCAATAACAGGACTGTCAGCAGAATGATCATTGATACTATAGTAATCAACAGAAATATTGATACTTCATTATTTGATTTTAAGTAAGAGTGCGGAGAGAAAATGAACAAGTTTATTACAATCATTTTATGTTTGGTGGTAATTTCTTCCTCAGCTGAAGGTCAAAATGATCCGCAGAAGAAATTTGAGGAATCATATATTGCCTGGGACGAGGGTAAATATACTACAGCCCTGGAAGGGATGATTGAACTGATAGAAGGGCCGTATTATGCAAAATACCTTGAGAAGATCGCTCAAATCACAGGGGAACTTTATTCTGTCAGAGAACTCACAGCTGACGGATCCTCTCCCGGTTTCAGCCCGGATGGCAGATATGTATACTTCCATAATGGAGAATACCTTAATTCAACAATAAATGTGATAGATCTGCTTAAGAACAATAAAAAGTTATATGAGATAAATGGATCGGATATTTCCTTTTCTCCGGACGGGAAAAAGGCTGTATTTTTCAGGTTGGAAAAGACGGCGGATGTCAAAAAAGCATTAGGAGTATTAGAGAAAGCAAGAAATGCATTTCCATTTAACAGGCAGGATTATTACCGGGCAAGGACCGAGGCAGGATATTATCTAAGTATGGCTAAAAAGTTATTCGAGATTGAATTGGATACAGGCAGAGAAAGAAAACTCCCGTTGGATGATTATTTAATTAACAGCGTTACTTTCAGTTCAATGGGGAATTATCTTTATTTTACCGGAGCTTTAAGAACGGAACCTGATATATGCTTTTTATTTTCCTACGTTGAGACTACAGAAAACATAGTTAGGATTAGCGGGAATCAAGATGATCATGTAAATAAAATAATTTGTGAGCCAGAGGGGAGATTTATTGTCTACACTTTAACAAAATCAAATCCACTTCCGTCAAAATCATCCGGTAGAAGAGGCCGTACGGATTCCGGTTCCGGGGATTTTGTAATACACTATCTCAACACTGGTGAAAGCAGGAAAATAAACGGAAGGTTTGCTTCTTTGTCCAAAGACGGTTCAACCCTGCTCTATACAATGAAAAATGATGCTTCAACAGAGTTATTCTATCTGAAACCAGAAAGTAGACAGGAACCTGAAAAAATAATATCAACTGAAGATAGGATAGAAAATCCTGTTTTGTCCGTTGACGGCAGCCTTTTAGCTTATTCGAAGATGGTAAGGGATGATTTTGAAGTGTATATAAACGATCCTACCGGAAAGAAAGAGAGGCAGGTTACAAAGGAGATCCAACATGACAGGTCTCCTCAATTCATTTCGAACGATAAGCTGCTCACAGCTAAAGGCGAAGGCAGGCACAGAAGATCATATATGTACGACCTTAAAAAGGGCAGTTCAACTAAGTTATTTCATAATAATACCGTAAGGACAATTGCTCCTGAATACGGGTGGACAATATCCGGTGACGGCTCAAAAATCCTTATCGTTGCTGAAAGAGACGGTGATACGATATCCCCGGAAAGAGGTGTGTATTTGCTCGATCTGAATACCAGGATAAAACAGGAAGTCCTACTTAAAAGGCTGAAGAACAACCTCAGGTCTGAAAGAGACCTGGTATTAAAAGGACAGAGGATGTTCGAACCAATATATAATAATGTCCGATCAGTAACAGATAGGACATCTATCTCGAAGATATTTGAATACGAGAAGGTTCTTTATGATTTTGATTCGAAACACATATCTCAACCGGGCAATAAACAGGCAGGCAAATACATTTACGACCTTTTTAGATCATTCGGTTATGAGCCGGAATACCAGTGGTTCAAACCCTCGAGAAGCAGGACATATAACAACGAAGAAACGGCAAACATTCTGGCTGTTCTTCCAGGGACAGAATATCCGGAATTGTTTTACGTTCTGAGCAGCCACTATGATTCTAATGCGAGATGTTCCGGGGCTGATGATAATAATTCCGGAGTTGCAGTGCTGATTGAAGCAGCCCGGGTTCTGGCGGATAATCCAATGCCTGCATCGATAGTATTTGCTGCTTTTACCGGAGAGGAATCAGGACTGCTTGGAAGCAGGGAGTATGTCAGGCAAGCTGTGGAATCGGGTTTGAACCTTGTCGGTGCGTTGAATAATGACATGATCGGCTGGTGTAACAATAACAGGCTGGATAATACAATAAGATATTCCAATGCAGGTATCAGAGACGTTCAGCATGCATCTGCCATTCTGTTTTCTAACCTGATCACATACGATGCACATTATTATAAGAGTACAGACGCCCATGCCTATTACGAGGCATATGGAGATATTGTCGGCGGGATAGGATCATATCCTGTGCTTGGCAGCCCTTTTTATCACCAGGTCTCCGACAGGCTTGAGAATATAAATCACAACCTTATCAATGAAACATGTAAAACGACGGTAGCATCTCTGATGTTGCTTGCTTCCAGCCCATCCCGCATAAAAGGGATTACATCGAGAGAAGTTTCACGCAATATGATAGAATTATCCTGGAAACCAGCCCGGGAGAAGGATGTTGACAGGTATATTGTACAATATAAGGTTCTTGACGGAACTCTTTACAGTATTGAAACAGATAAACCTGAAATCACCCTGCCCATGCTCGAAAATGGAACAGAAGTTAGGATTAAAGCCATAAATTCAAGAGGATTGGAAGGCTGGGACTGGAGCAGACTGATAATCAATAACTGAGATAAATTACAGGTGTAATTGGTGAAAGAAATAAATGTCATTATCTGCGGATTCGGGAATATAGGCAAATCATTTGCAGAAATCTACGATAAGAAACGTGCTTTTGTTCTTAAAAAATATGGTCTGGACCTGATAATAAAAGCTGTGGTGGATATCAACGGATCAGCCGTTTCAAATGGAAACCTGCCGATAAAAGAGATAGTTGATCATGTAAATCAAAGGAATCCTATCGAATCTTTTCCCGGCCTCGGCAAATCCGGTTATACTGTTTTTGATGCCTTGAAAGAGATTGAGCCCGGAGTGATGATCGAATGCACTCCAACCGACATTAACACAGGCGAGCCGGGTTTATCTCATGTCAGAAGTGCCATTGAGAATAAATGGAATTTAGTCTTAGCAAATAAAGGCCCCCTTATTGCGGCTTTCAGAGAATTACATAATACTGCAGCTCAGGCAGGTGTGAAGATGAAATATAGCGGAGCAGCAGCTGCAGCTCTTCCTACGCTGGATGTTGGAAGGACATCACTGGCAGGATCGGATATAATCAGTTTCGAGGGGATATTGAACGGGACTTCAAACTATATCCTTACCGGTATGTTCGACAATAAGGAATCTTATAATAATGCGCTTAAGAAGGCACAGAAACTCGGTATTGCAGAATCTGATCCTTCTCTGGATGTTGAAGGGTACGATACGGCCAATAAAACACTGATAATAGCAAATTCACTTATGGAAGGTGATCTTAAACTGGAAGATATAAGTATAGAGGGGATAACTTCTATAAGTATAGATCAGATAGATGAATTAAGAAAGAAGGATTATATTCTTAAACTGATAGGAAAAGCTGAAATAACCGCTGGAACAGTTAAAGCGGTGGTAAAGCCGCTTATACTTGATAGAGATCATCCCCTTTATAATGTCAAAGGCGCCCAAAAAGGGATTGTCTTTACAAGTGATACCTTAGGAAAAATTATAGTAACGGGTGGAGAATCGAGCATAACAGGAACTGCGGCATGCCTTTTAAAAGACCTGATAAACATATACATTTAATTATATCAATCCCGGGAGAGTTATAATGAAGGTTTCGAGAAGAAGTTTCGTTAAAGCAAGTGGACTGGCAATTACAGGCTCAGGTTTTGTTGCAAGTTTTCTGAATTGTGCAGAGAACAGTCCACAATCCGGAATTCACAACATGGTTCAGGATGTCGTACCCCTGTCCATGGACGATTACAGGAACAGGATCGAAAAAGCCAGGGTACTGATGGGCGAGAACAACATAGACGGTCTTCTTTTAACAGGCAGTACAAACTTAAGATATTTTACAAATACAAGCTGGGGAAGAAGTGAGAGGACTTTCGGTGCTGTTTTGAACAAGAAGGGTGATCCAGTCTGGTTATGTCCGGCATTTGAGCTTGAGCGAGCACAGGAAAGGATCAAAATCGGATATGATGATATCCGGACATGGGAAGAGCATGAAAGTCCTTATTCTCTCATTGCCGGGATAATGAAAGACCTTGGTGTATCGGGAGGTAAACTTGGCATTGGACCGACGGTAAGACATTTCGTGGTCGAGGGTTTGAGAAGAGATGCGCACCAACTTCAGCTCGTTGACGGTGCTGCAATCACGGAAGGTTGCAGAGGAGTGAAGACTGCAAAGGAACTGGGATACATGGACCTGGCAAATAAGATCACCAAACTCGCTTACAGGGATGCCTTTAGCAAGATCATGGAAGGTATGACCAGGGCGGAATTCGGAGCTCTGGTTCGGGAAGCCCATTCCGGGATGGGTGTTTCAGGAGGAGGAGGAGCTCAATTTGGTCAAAATTCCGCATTTCCGCATGGATCATCTGTCAGAAGAGATCTGCATAAGGGTGATATCCTTCTCGTAGACGGAGGATGCGGAGTAGAAGGATTCAGATCTGACGTTACAAGGACGATAGTCTTCGGAACACCTTCGGATAAACAGAGGGAAGTGTGGGATATCGTCAAGAAAGCCCAGACTGCAGCTCAGAATGCTGTAAGGCCCGGTGTAACCTGCGAGTCGATCGACATGGCAGCGAGAAAGGTAGTAGAGGATGCCGGTTTTGGACCGGATTATAAATTCTTCGGTCACAGAGTTGGGCATGGGATCGGAATGGAAGGACATGAGTATCCTTATCTTGTCCGTGGTAATAAATTAAAACTACAGCCGGGAATGACATTCAGCAACGAACCGGGGATATATATTTATGGCGATTTCGGAGTCAGGATCGAGGATTGTTTCTATGTAACAGAAGACGGCGGAAAGTTTCTCGGTGGTATGGAAAGCCTGGCAATAGACGATCCCTTTGGTGAGTAATAACTTAAGGAAAAATGAGAAGTCCATATAAAGAGTGGTTTGAACTTCTGTTAGATTGCTGCAGCAGACTTCAGAATTATAAGAGATTTAAAAACCGCAGCCTGGATCAAATATACAGGACAGGTCTGCGGTTTCTTTTACTACATGCATTTGAACTCCATGATGCAAGATATACAAACGAATATTCATCTCTGTTCATTAGCAGAGGGGAACTGTCATACATACCTAAATTAAAAGATATTGTCCAAGGAAAAGGTCATCTTAGCTGCGGTGATATTACTTTCCCGGAAAGACTATACGCAGAAGCTGTAAAATATAGACTGGTGCAATCGGGTGATTGTGGGATCAAGCTATCTAAGGTCAAATCCAGGAGAAGCTCAGGTATCTACTATACTCCGAATATAATTGTGGACCATATGATCAGGGAGACCATCATGCCCCTTGTCAGGGGAAAGAATTCCAGACAGATCATGGAATTAAAAATTTGTGATCCTGCGATGGGAACCGGCAGATTCCTTTTTGCTGCAGCTGAATTCCTGTTTTTAGAATATATTAAGAGAGCTGATGCCGGTAAAATATTAGACAAAGGGAGGATCTACTCCTCTATTGTAAAGAACTGCATTTATGGTATTGACAAAGATCCTATCGCTTTTTCTATAACACTCTCCCGTTTTATGATAAAAACAGGGAATCCGGCGAGTGGATTCAGAAGCTTTTTTCTGAAAGATACTCTGGTTGACGAATTTCCATTTAAATTCAAATTTGATGCAGTTGTCGGTAATCCTCCCTGGTTGACATTTGGATTACGGGATGTACAGAAGATAGATCCCGATCAGAACAATCTTCTGAGAGAAAGATACCCCGGAACAGCAGAGTATAAGATCTCGGTCTTTTCGCTATTCATTGAACAGGCAGTAAATATTACCAAAGCAGGAGGGTATCACAGCTTCATAATTCCCGACAGCTGGTTGACAGGAAAATACTATTATAAGCTGAGAAGGTTCTTGCTTAAGAGTACTAAAATGATGAGGCTGATATTGATTAAGAAGGATTTTTGGAAGGACCTGAGTATTGGAAGTTGTATGATTTACCTTTTGAAAAGGGAGACCGGCAGCAATAAAATGATCGATTCCGTTATCGTAAGAAAACCAGAAGAACTCAAGACCATTAAGGAAAGAAATGTAAGGATATCACGAGAAAGGATCGCGGGGAGAGGGCGTTCGAGGATATTTCTATTCAGAGATGAGTTTGAGAAAGAAATAGTCGAAAAGATGGAGGACTCCGGTGACAGACTCGGTGAGTATATCAGATTTTACTCTGGATTGATCGGCAGAAAAGGGAGAGATAGCATAATCCGCGATGATATCTCACCGGACAGCTGTTTTTCAGACAGGGGGAGGGTGATCGTATCCGGAAAAGATCTCGAAAGGGAAAAACTGGTATTTACCGGAAATTATATTTTGCATGATCAATCACTCTACAAAAGTGGCTATAGCACAAATAAGTATATTGAGCCGAAGCTATTTGTTAACCAGACGGGAGACTATTTAAAGGCATTTTATGATGAAAATGGATACTATTGTCTTAATAATATCCACATAGGTAACAGTGTAAATAACGATGTCGATCTGAAGTTTATATCCTGCCTACTTAACAGCAGGATTATGAATTTCTATTACAGGATCACCTCAATGGA
Source organism: bacterium (assembly GCA_028278455.1). Lineage (GTDB taxonomy): Bacteria > SM23-31 > SM23-31 > SM23-31 > SM23-31 > JANQEH01. The sequence continues at coordinate 13,694 of JANQEH010000143.1, read as the reverse complement.
ATATGGGAGGGCTCTTGCGCAGGTCGATATTGATTTTCTGCATGATTTACCGTTCAGTAAAGATCCGAAAATACCCGGAAAGATCATGAAAATACTTAATACACATCAGGAATTCAAAACGGAGATAATCTCATCCGACCATATTGAACACAGAGTTGTGCTTCCTTCAAAGTACAGAGACATGATCGAAAAACTGCTTTGCAGCTGGTATGGTGTTGATATACCTGATAACCTCAATAATTAATTCCTTTTTACCTCAGCCTTTAAAAGCACTTTAGTGTTCGGATCAACCACAAGCTTTGAAGGTTCAGATTCAAGTTCAAGCACGAACGTCTTTTTGATTTCATCTACTTTCAAAACCTCAATATGCGGCGTATCATCACCCTGAATGAAGATCCCAATTTCTAAAGGCATGCTGAAGAAAAGGCCTTTGCCCTGTACCTGTTCAATATCTATCTTGAGTGTTTTGTTCTTTTTTTCGAACGTCCAATTGCAGAAGTAATTCGGCTGTCCGGGCTGGTAGAGCCATTGATTAAAGAACCATTCCAGATCCATTCCGCTTGTTTCTTCCGCAATCCTCAGGAAGTCATCAGTCCAGGCTATACTATTTCTGTATTCCTTGTAGTAATTCTGCAGGATCTCAAAGAATATATCGTCCCCGGTCATTCCTCTCAGCATGTGCAGAAACCAGCTTCCTTTCTGATAGCTGTTGGTGCTAAGCAGGTGGTTCAAGTCATCGATCTTCGGATCTATTACCGGAGAATCGGGATTACTTTCATAATACCGGAATATCCTTCTTTTATCTCTTTCAAGCCCCGCAACCAGCCTGTCTCTGCCGAAATAGAATTCGTTGAATAGATGTGTCAGGTATGTAGCAAATCCTTCACTGAGCCAGACATGATGCCAGTCTGCTTCAGTTACAGAATCTCCGAACCACTGGTGAGCTATCTCGTGTACAACTGTGTTCTCGTATCCCCTTTCACCGGAAACAGAATTCTGATTATAGAAAATAGCCGAAGCATTTTCCATTCCTCCATACCTGGTCTTTGATTGCACATTGGCAAGCTTTTCATATGGGTAGGGGCCTATTTTATTGTCAAAAAACTCCAGCGCCCTTTTCGAACGGGCAAAATCATAAAATCCCTTATCCCTGTTCTGGGGAAATACCCATGTCTGTACCTGAATGCCCTTATAGATATCTACAACTTCCCAAGCGAATCGCGAAACTCCTATCACCATCAATTTGGTCGATATTGGCACAGTCTCTTTCCAGTGAGTGAGTTTCATATTACCGTCAAGATTTGTTACTTCTGCCAGGTAGCCGTTGGAAATGACCTGGAATTTTTCCGGGGCATACACAAGAAAATCGCAAGTTGCTTTTTCGTAAGGGTGATCTATAGCAGGGATCCAGTGTCTGGCCCTGTTCGGCCAGTTGTCGGCAAAGAATGTTCTGTCTCCGAATTTGTTTTCTGAAATGATAAGGCCGTCTTCGGGGATACCCATGTAATTAATCCTGAAAACAAGCCTCTTCCCCTTTACTGATGGTCTCATAGCAACAGTCAGTTTTCCGTTATCGTGGAGGAAATGCAAAGGTTCATCTTCGAGAGTAACCGATTCAACAGTCATACCTTTGTTTTCAGATTGCTCAGTTTTCCCGATAAGATCAAGTGAAAATCCGGTTATACCATCTTTTTTGAACCTAATGTCGATTAATGTTTCACCCCGGATCATATCGGATCCTTCCTTGAGAAAAATCTTGAAAGTGTAATGCTGGATATCAATATCGTGGTTTCTCGGATAATCATCAGCCGATGCAGAAATTACATTCAGGCAGACAAAAAGCACAAAGATAGATAAAACTCGTCTCATATTATTCTCCGGGCTCTTCTGGATTGGAATATTTCATTTTAATTGATATAAATTATTACTAATTTCAGAAAACGCTGCAGGAAATAAACAGTAATGTAACCACAGCAATCGAATAATTCAAATTATTTATGGCTGAAAAACTGACAACAAGAACAGGGAAAAGCTATATGGTACTGGGTTCAGCCATACTTAGTTTCTCTCCTGTATTCTTCCTGTTCTCCGGTGCCCAGCCTTTTGCCGCTGCTTTCTACAGGATGTTATTCGGCGGTATTATACTTATGGTTATTGCTTTGCTGAAAAATGAAAAGCTGAAATGCAGCGGGGATCAGCTGGGCAAAGTAACGATCAGCGCTTTTCTGTTTGCTGTAAACCTGTACATTTATCACAGGAATATTGGGTATGTGGGAGGGGGTATTGCGACTTTACTGGGGAATTTCCAGGTGTTTGTACTGGCAGGATACAGCGTTTTTGCGCTGAAAGAAAGACTAAATCCCAAATTGATTATTGCAATACCCCTGGCTCTATTTGGTATATCTTTAATTATCGGTTTTGAATGGTCTGGATTGTCTGATAACCTGAAAATGGGACTACTGTTCGGGGCTATGGGAGCCTCGGTCTACGGAGCATTCCTGATATCTCTGAGAAGATCAATGGACAGCTGTAATTCACTTTCTCCAATTGTCTTTGTCGCTCAAATGTCAATCATTTGTTCGGGAATGCTCCTGATGTTGACACTTGGGGCAGGGGAGTCTATAAACATAACTGGACTTCCAATGCTGGGATCATTAATAGCATATGGTTTTGTAGGACAGGTAACGGGCCATATATTTATTGCCAGGGGTATTTCCAATACAGTTCCATCACTTGCAGGCCTGCTACATCTATTACAGCCAGCGCTTGTGTATATCTGGGATATTACTATCTTCCGCAAAGCTACGAACCTTCATGAACTGACAGGTTTCCTTATCGCAATGGGTGCAGTATACCTTGGTTCACTTCCCGGAAGGTCAAAATAAAAAAAATGAGGATTTCTTTGGATTTCCGGTTAATTTCAGGAATAAACTACTTGTTAAATCGATATAATAAAATAGAGGCGCAATAACTAATTGAAAGGTAACCTGAATATGCCGAAGATTTATAATATGTCACTGGTGATCATAGTGATCTGCGCTGGATCAATAATGATACTTGGATGCAGTGATACTTCTGAAATTGAAAGCGTTAGTTTTGGATACGATTTTACAGCCGGAGACGGCTGGTATGTCGGTTTTGCAGATTATCCAGTCAATGACGCTGCATCTTTTGAGCTGAATAATGAGCATACAGCACTTCCGGTAGAAGTGACAAATCCTGTACCTGCTTTAATGATAACCGGCAACAACCTGAACGGTGATCTGTTCATGTATGCAAAAAAGAAGATTAGCGGACTTAAGCCGCAAACAACATATGAACTCCGCTTTTCATTGCTGTTCGCGACAAATGCTTCTAATGCTGCGGCTGATACTGGAGGTTCGCCGGGTGCTGACGTCTACGTGAAGGCCGGAGCATCCTTCTCTGAGCCTGGTGTTTACGAAGACGAGGGAATATACAGGATGACAATTGAAAAAGGCAATCATTCGACCGGGGGAGAGGATGCAGCAGTTCTGGGGACATTTGGTGACTCTAATCCCGCTGACGATACCGATTACAGAATGCGTACAATCGATAACGATTCCGATCCGCTAAGCGTTACTACCGATGACCTGGGTGTCTTGTGGCTCATTGTAGGCACGGATTCGGAATATATTGGTACAACCACTATTTACTTTTATACACTGGCTTTGAGAATTGACAGGCAATAGAATAGGGATTTATCTCTACCGCAGCGTATTAATATGTAAAAGGAGATGCTGAATATCAGAATATAGTTTAGGTATTAGGAAAAATGGAAGAAAATAAGCACATAATAGAGAAAAGATTCTGTTTGTTCAGGGCTCTGCCTAAGCATCCGAAAGTAGATGAACGCAGAAACATTTCCTTTAATATTGAAATTTCTCTGATCGTTACTCTTTCAATATTACTTTTTCTGGCACTTTCTTTCGGGCAGGTCAACAGGGAAAATACACCCTATGTACCAATGGATTTTGTGCTGGATATATACGATGTTCCGGAGACAACACAATCAAAGAAGAAGATGCCCCCGAAACCGAAACTGCCTGCAGTTCCTATCCCATCCGATATTGTAGAAATGCTTGAAGATATAGAATACGAGATCGAAACCCTCGACTATATCGAGCTGCCCGATATGCCTGAATTCGACATGTCTGGAACTGCAGTTGCCATAGGACCAAAACCATATCACTTTAAACTACCGGACATACCTGAATCGGAAAAGAAGAAGAAAAAGAATGGTGAGATCATAGTAAAGATGAAAGTCAATGAATCGGGGATAGTGATCGATCATGAGGTCGTACGGAATACTACCGGAAGTAAAGTACTTGAAAATATAGCAGTTAAGGCAGCGCTTCATACTAAGTTCACACCAGCGAAGAATAAGAAGAACCAACCAATAACGGTCTGGACCCAGACAACCTATTATTTCGGAGATAAGGTCGGGATAAAGTAATACTGAACTCTTCTACCTAAAAGTCTAAATCATTGCCCACGCAGTATAAATACAGATTATGGACAACATTATCTGGTAGGATAACGATATTTTGCGCGGGATCGATGAATGAGGAATAATGAAGTGGATTCTGTTATTAATATCGAAATACCACCTCAGGAACCTGTTATCCCACTGGTAAACAGTGATAAGCACGAAATCCGGGATTGTACTCCCTGCTATCCCTGTAAATAACGGTACAAATGCATCGATCCTTTCAATTCCCATATCCCGGAATAACCACCAGCCAAAACCCGTAATTGCTGCAACTATTGCCAGATCGATGAAAAAAGCAATTACTCTCCGCTTCGGGGGTGGAGAACTCCCGTCTTTTTCAGGATAGTCCATCACAAGGTCATCTTTGTGCTCGTGAGGAATCGCATCAAGAATAAAATGGGAAATGAATGCAGCAGTAAATGAGATTGCCGGCTGCTGGATTACAATACCTATTAAAAGGCCTGCAGAGGCATGGGTGGTCAGGTACATTGTATATCTTTCATATTATAATTCTGTAAGAATATATTCAATATATCCGAATTATGCCATAAGAGTTATGATCCAGATAGAAAATTAAAAAATTTGGTGTTCCGGATCGATCGAGAAGTATTAAAGACTTGCATTTTTGAATTAAGAAAATTATTTTTCAAGTAATAAAACAGGAGCTAAAATGTACAAAACAGTTGTTGTTACTGCAAGTGACAGATGCTTTACAGGCCAAATGCAGGATTCCAGCGGTCCGCTGGTTGAAGAGTCTCTCCCCCCCCAGGATTACACAATACTCGAGCGGAAGATAGTCCCCGATGATGTCGAGGTTATCAAAGGTGCATTAATGCATTATATTAACCGGGGGGATGTCGATCTTATACTGACTACCGGAGGTACAGGGTTTGGCCCGAGGGATGTTACTCCAGAAGCTACAAACATGGTGATACAGAGGCGAACTCCGGGTATAGAATTTGCAATATATACTCGCGGTGTTCAGTCAACTCCCTATGCCATCTTGTCTCGGGGGATTTCGGGAATAAGGCACAGAACGCTAATTATTAACCTGCCCGGCAGTCCGGATTCTATAGAGGATTCTATTGATGCCCTTGTGCCTGTTCTTCCACATGCTCTGGACCTGATAAGATCAGAATCCACGGATGAAGATCATAAGTATGACGGGTAAATGTTACTAACAATAATGGAAGCATATACTTATTAAGAATACAAAACAAAATTCGTTCGTATAATAGCGAAAACCGATCCGGAGAAGAAGATGTCTAGAAAATTTACAGGTACTATTATCGGAGCCGCAGCCGGTATGTTCTTTACTGGTGGTGGTATCATGGGAGGTATAATAGGCGGACTGCTGGGGAATATGTATGATAAGACTAAAGGTTCATCAGTCGAAAGAGCAGGAGATGATTACAAACGTTATGCACAGAATCCCAGGGTAAATGAATTTGTCTTCATTAGTAACCTAACCGCGCTAATGACCAGCGTTGCTAAAGCCGATAGAGAAATACATTCTTCCGAGATCAATGCTATCACTGATTTCTTCGCAAAAAATCTTAAATACACCGGTCACGACAGCAATGTAATCAGAAACCTTATACGAGAGGCAGCCGGAAAAAAACTGGATATCAGGATGTTGTGTGATGAGGTCCGAAGGACATTGAGTTATTCAGAATTATTGATGATAATGAGAATGCTGTATATAGTTGCATTATCAGACAGGGTATTTAAAGAAGCAGAAGAAACAAGGATCAAACAGATTGCAGAATTCCTGCAGATCAACGAGGTCGATCATCAGCATATCAAAAGAGAATTATCGATCAAGGATTCTTCGGATGTCTATTCCGTTCTCGATTTGACGCCGGATGCAACAGATGCCGAAGTTAAATCAGCGTACAGAGAGCTTGTCCGGAAATATCATCCGGATAAAGTAACTCATCTTGGGGAAGAATTTGTAGAAATGGCGCACGACAGATTTCAGAAGATACAGAACGCATACGATAAAATTTCAGATGAGAGAAATCTTTAAAGTTATTTATCCGTAAAATAAATATTTGGGTCTTTATGCATGCTGAACAATAAACCGGGATTCAGGGCTGCAGTCCTTTTTTCTGCCGGGATTATTCTTTTCAGGTACTGTCATCCTGGGAACATCTTTATCTTGTCTGCATCACTCTCTATTGCAGCCTTTGTCATTTTTCTATCCTTCTTCAGAAAAGGAAAACCCCCAAGGGATCTGCTTATGATATTACTGATTGTCCTTGCCGGAATTATGCGGTCAGCATACCTTGAAAAGGAGCTTGTATCCGGTGAACATATAAGGGATCTGAATTTAATCGGTAAATATGTGAGGATTGAAGGCTGGATCGAGGATAAAAAAATATATTCTGATGGGAATACAATTCTTACGGTAAACTTGCTGTCTCTGATAGTTGACGGGCAGAAAACAGGAGAATTGCGCGGAAAATTAAGGATATTCCTGAGGGATTGCCCTGCCGGTGCAGGTTATGGAGATATTATTAGATCCGGTGGTATACTTACGGACTTCAGAGGGAGAAGAAATCCCGGAGAAGCTGATCTACGGGAATACTATTATAATCAAGGGATCTATGCTGATTTCAGGATTCCGGACGGTATGCCTGTAGAATTTATGGAAAGTAGTCATGGTAATCCCATTCTAAGAGAGGTTATTGAACCGGTACGGTTTTATCTGATTGGATTGCTGGATCAAAACCATGATGATCATGAACTCGAGCTTTTAAAAGCAATACTCCTCGGTGAAAGGAGTGGGCTTGATAGAGAGATCATTCAAGATTTCAAGGATGCCGGCACCATGCATATCCTGGCAGTTTCCGGGTTGCATGTAGGATTTGTTGTTCTGATTTTTCAGGAAATATTTTTGTTCGCAGGGATTCCGAAAATGCGTATACTGCCTGTAATCATGATTGTGATAATTATACTGTATATCCTATTGACCGGAGCTAGACCTCCTGTTATGAGAGCAGGATTGTTTTTTATCCTATATTATATTTCAGTATTAACTCAGAAAAGGAGAGACAGGCTAAATCTTCTCGGAAGCACTGCCATTATTCTGTTATTGATAAATCCAAAAGATCTTTTTAATCCGGGTTTCCAATTGTCCTTTGCAGCTGTATTCGGTATCCTGATTGTAATGAATGAAATGGATGGATACGTTACTGAGATAAATGGGGGGCGGATAAGAAGGTTAATTCTTTTACAATATAACCGCGTAAAGACTCTTTTTTTTATGTCTGTCGGAGCGATAGCAGGTACTTCAATATTAACAGCATTTCATTTTAACAGGATAGTATTCGGCGCGGTATTACTGAACCTGATAGCCATACCTTTATCAGGCATTATTGTATTTCTGGGGATCTTCGAGCTGATGCTGGGATCGTTCTGGGATCTTGCAGCGCATTTTATCGCCATCATTATTGATATTCTAATAGAAGCATTATTCGTCTTTAACCGTTTATTCTCTGAATTCAAATGGACAGGATTATATATCAGCCATAAAGAGATCATTCTTGTCGTATCAGGCGTAATATTGGTTCTTTCATCATTGATTCTTCTCAAATACAGGTTCCGTTTTCGATATTGTATCATTTTGTTACTTACGATTATCATATCGTTCACCGGGTGGATGTTTCAGAAAAGCGAAGAAGTTGCTGAGATAACCTTCCTCGATGTCGGGCAGGGTGATTCTGCAATAATTATCCTTCCGGATGGGACAAAATGGCTGATCGATGTAGGAGGTGAATTCGAAAATTACAATGCAGGAGAGAGACATATTCTTCCGTTTTTCAGATGGTCAGGGATCCGCAGGCTTGATGGTGTCTTCATCAGCCATCTGAATTCAGACCATTACGGTGGTTTAACAGAGGTCTTGAAAGTAGTAAATTGCGATACAGTTTACCTTGGCAGTGATTTTATGAACAACAAAGATTATGGAGGATTGAAAGACATTTTAAAAGAAAAGAACATTCCGGTAAGGAAACTAAACGCAGGAGATGTTATCCAAAGGAATGCTACTATAGGAATAAAAGTGCTGTCTCCAGATCCGTTGCTATCTCTCAAAAATTTACCAATAAATGAAACATCTCTGGTATTGAGACTGCATTACGGGAGGATTTCCTTTCTATTTACAGGTGATATAGGCTCTGTGACGGAAGAATATCTTTCTGCAAAGGATGTTCTTTTGAGAAGTACTGTGCTGAAGACAGCTCATCACGGCTCTGGAGGTTCATCATCGTCGGAATTCCTTGAAAAAGTCTGCCCGGATTTTGCGGTTATCAATGTCGGCAGGTTTAACAATTTCGGTCATCCGTCACCTGAAACTGTTCAACGTTTGATCAATGCAGGAGCAGAAATTCTCAGGACGGATATTCATGGAGCAATCTCATTTATTACTGACGGGGAAAAAATAAAACTGGTAAAATGAATGGAGTGTTATTATCATAAGAGTATGATGACAAGAATATATATAATAATACTTGTTTTTTTCAGCCTGGTTGAAAGCCTGTATTCCCATCAGAACGAACTAAAGTTGGAAAAATATATTGACCTTCTCGAAAAAATCATGATGCTTGACAAAGAGCAGCTTGACAGAATTTGGGATGGATTTAACCTGAACGATCTCTCTATTGGAATTTATAATGATAACATCACATATCTTGTAAATCATCCGGAACCCGGAGCCAGGTTCAGCAGTACAGGCCGTAGTATGCAAAATAATACCTTATTCTTTGCGGATAGCAGCGTATTTGATTTAAAGGTTGAATCCACAAGAAACTATAACGACTATGCAATAGCAATTATTAAAGCCGATGAGAACTTACCGGTAGAGGAGTTCTGTTTCCAGATTTTTTATGAGGTGTTTCATTCTTTTTCAGATTCGGTATCCTCCCTTGCAGGAAGATATGGGGATATAACAATGATCCCGTTCTTTCCATCAACAAATCCGCCGTTCTATGCATTTGCCGATATAGAACAGCAGATCCTCGAGAAGGCTTTCTCAACAGATAACGAAGCTGATCTTGGGAAATTGATCGAGGAATACTATCATATCTCCTTCAGGCGTGCAAATATGGTTTCCGAAAGGATTAGAAACTTCGAATATCAGACACAGGTTCATGAAGGATTGGCTATATATGCAGGATTAAAAGGTCTTGAGATTATGGGGTATGGTGAATATGCAAGAAATAAACTGCAGGGTATGCTGATAGAACCGGCAGAAATACCGGAAGATTTTGAGAAGAGGAATCATGGAGTCGGTGCCGCTCTGGCGTATATTCTTGACAGGATATACGTGGATTGGAAGAATGACTTTGACCAGTTGACGAACCTCTCGGATATGCTTAGAGTAAGAATCACTCCTACTGACCGGCTGGATGCAGAAAATCTCATGTACAGGTATCAATATGAAGCAAAAAAAGCCCTATATCACCGAAAACTGTATAGAAACAGGGCAAAACTAAGGACTCTGAGAAAAAGCATAATGAGTTTTAACAGGATCGATATTGTATTTCCTGAAGATATAAGGATGACTTTGCACTTCGATCCACCAAATATTACCTCGATCCACGATACATTATTATTTCATGAAAAATACCTCAGGCTTATCCGGCTGGAAAGGTTTGACATAGAAATGAACGGAATCCCGGGGCTTACAGAAGTGGTGCATCAGAATATGTTTCTTGTAAAGCGGTTATCGGTCGGAATACCTGATAAATATGAAATAACTTTTGACGGTACAAAGTTTGAAAATAATGAATATCCTGTCACATTTAAGGAGTTATTATTCAGGTCTGAAAAATTTAATATGCAGCTGCTTGACGGAACTATAAAGAGGGAGCGTGATAATATTATATTTGATCTTAGAAAGAAAAGATAACATACAAATTAATCTTCCAGATATACATCTGATAAGGAATGGTCTATATTGAATCGATCGTCATTAGGCATTTATTACCACCGAAATTTCCAATTGACATTCTTACATAAATTTAATATTTTCACCATTTAACGGTAAAGTTTTTTCAGGCGGAATTGGTCTTATGGATAAGTTTGAAATCGAGGCGTGGTCTCAGGATAACAAAGCTGTAGCTGGAATTGACGAAGCGGGTAGAGGTTCCCTTGCGGGGCCGGTTGTTGCCGCGGCTGTAATTTTTGAGCCTTGGAGCAGACCTATTCATGGTGTCGATGATTCAAAAAAGCTATCTCCGAAGACAAGAGAATTCCTATACGGCGAGATCTATAAAACCGCTGTTGCTGTAGGAGTTGGATGTGTATTTCAAAAGGAGATCGACAGGATCAATATTTTACAGGCGACCTTTAAAGCTATGAACAAAGCCGTCAATGATCTCGGCATAAAACCGGATCTGCTGCTTATAGACGGAAATAAAGCTCCCGTCAGCAAATATCAGGCAAAAACTATAACTAAAGGTGACAGCAGGTCGTTTTCAATTGCTGCTGCTTCCATTATTGCGAAAGTAACGCGGGACCGGATGATGGAAGAGCTGGATCCAATGTATCCTGCATATTGTTTTAAATCTAACAAAGGTTATGCTTCTCAGGCTCATATTGACGCTATAAAAGTAAATGGATTGACCGAGGAGCACAGAAAAACCTTTTGTCATAAGATATTAGAGCCACAACTAAGGATATTCGGCTAATATGACCAGGATAACAGGTGAAAAAGGAGAAAAGACCGCCTGTAAATATTTAAAAAAGAACGGAATTAAAATTCTTGAAAGGAACTTCAGGGCAGTCAGAGGTGAAATAGATATTATAGGGCTTGATGATGATTGCCTGGTATTCATTGAAGTCAAGACTAATAGTACACCATCCGAGATACCGCCTGAATTAAGAGTAAATACTGCAAAACAAAAACAGATCGCGAAGATTGCCAGGGCATACCTGCAGAAAACGGAGCAGTACGAAATCGATTGCAGATTCGATGTTATAGGCATTACTTTCGGAGAAAGCGGAACACCTGAAATATCACATATCAAAAACGCTTTCTGGCTTCCCGCTGATTTTTGACCAGAATGTATAAAATGACCGGAAAATCTGTTATTCAGACTAAAATCAAAGCATTGCATGAATTTGCATGGATACCGGCAGACTCTTTCGAGATAACGGAATGCTTTGCTGTTTTTTCCTATCCCGTATCCGATCCGGACCTGGAAAGGTCAGTTAGAGAGCATGGAATTATTAATCCTGTGACTGCTGCTGAAACAGAAAAAGGATTTCAGCTAATCTGCGGGAACAGGAGGCTTGCTTCTGCAAAGAAGATCGGGATTGGATTAGTTCCAGCAATGGTGATCAGAAAAAATCGAATTTCAACAAATCAGTTATTTGACCTGGCGTATTCGGAAAATGTTTCTTCCAGAAAGTTCAACCTGGTTGAGGCGGGAGGGATAATATCAATGCTTGTGAAGAAATTCGGCATGAAACCGGGAGAAATACTGAGCAGGTATCATTCTGTAATTGACTTCAGAAGCGGGAGAGATGGTCTGGAGAGGCTGATGTCGATCTACATGCTTGAAGACAAGATAAAAACATTTGTTGTCAAGTGGAATCTAACTGTTTCAACATTTTCAAGGATGTTGGATTTCGATGAAAGTGACAGGGAAAGCGTTTTCGAGAATGTTGACAGACTTCAGCTTCATGGTGGAAAACTCAAACAGTTTCTCGAGTTGATATTCGAGGTCCACCGGAGAGACGGAATATCGGCCGCAAATATTTTAACTGAATCGGGATTTCTCGAAATTCTGGAAAATGATAAGATAACGACATCTCAAAAACAGGCAAAACTAATTAAATATCTATCAGGCAGAAGATACCCGGAGTTGTCAGAAAGGGCAAGGACTTTTCTAAAGATAGCTTCAGAAATGGAAGGATTAAAGAATGCATCTTTCTCCCCTCCATTGAATTTCGAGGGCAGCAGGTTGTTTGCAAAGATCTCGTTCAGGTCAGTTGAGGATTTGGATGAATTCTGCAAGAATGTCAATATGGAGTCTAACAGAGATCGTATCAGGTCTTTGTTGGAACTGCTATAAAAAAATTATAAGTAACAGGAGAATTTATATGAATGTTAAGGTAAAAGATGTGATGACCAGTGAAGTCATCAAGGTTTACCAGGATGCAACTCTACAGGAGCTGGTTGAAATATTTATAGGCAATAAACTGAGCGGGTTACCCGTAATAGACAAGGATAATAAGCTTGTGGGAATTGTCTCAAAAACAGACCTCGTTACACACGGACTCGAGAAGGAGTTAAGCTCTCTTCTCAAAGAACAGACTCCGAGGTCAAATTATGTCGAATTACCCGATTTTGAGAATCTTCTCGGTTCTGAATCTATCCATGCAACAGTAGCCGACCTTATGACAACAGATGTTATCACTGCTGATCCGGAAATGGATGTGATGGATGTGATAAAGGTAATGCTGGATAAGGAAATTCACAGAATAGTTGTTGTGAAGAATGGGAAGATAGAAGGTATACTGACGACAGTTGATCTTGTAAAGCTTGTCGGGGAGATCCTGGAGAAAAACAAAGGCAGGAAATTCTAAAAAAATTACACTAATTATATCAAGGCGAATAATTGGAAAATGAAATGACAAAAGATCCCGATGTTCTGACAATTGACGGTGATCTGGACAAAAGTAACGGTAAAATAGAGGAAACTAAATCTGTTATTGTCCGCGGTTGTGTAAAAACCGGATGTGAGATCAGGTCGGCAGGAGATATTACCGTCATGGGAATAGTCGAAGATGCTGTACTTGATGCAGGGGGTAATGTTGAAATAAAGGAGAGATTCAGGGGCAGGGGGAGTGGTAAAGTAATTGCAAAGAATGATGTGATCCTGAATTTTGCAGAGAGTCAGACTATTTTTGCAGGCAATGATGTTTCCGTAAAAGACGGGATAGTGCATTGTCAGGTAGACGCCAATAATTCAATAACAGTTCTTGGGAACAAGGGTATTATTGGAGGTAAGGTTTCTGCTGGTAACCTGGTTGATATAAAAACAGCAGGTACAGCAACAGGAACTCAGACATTTATCAGTATAGGTCTGGACGTACAATACAGCAGAAAACTGGAAAGACTCGAACATGATATACATATAAACATAGAGAATACGAACAAAATAGTTAAGTC
>JANQEH010000110.1 GCA_028278455.1 bacterium | reverse complement strand
TTCACCAGTTCTTTCTGTAAAGTATGATGTTGAGCCGACGCGAGTTGGACAGAGGATTGATTACGAAAAGCTCACAATGCTGATTGAGACTGACGGAAGTGTAACACCGGACGATGCTCTGACATACGCAGGAAAGATTCTCAAGGATCATATCCAGTTATTCATTAATTTTGATGTCGAACCGGAAGAAGAAGATACCGGCGAGATCGATGAAGAAGTTTTGAGGATCAGAAAACTGCTTAAGATGAGCGTGGAAGAGCTTGAGCTGTCCGTGAGATCACATAACTGCCTTAAAGCGGCGAATATAAAGACTATTGGCGACCTTGTCAGTAAAGATGAGGGGACCATGCTGAAATTCAGGAATTTTGGAAGGAAATCACTCACCGAACTGCAGAAGATTCTGGAAGAACGCAACCTGCATTTTGGTATGGACGTGAGTAAATATTTAAAAGATAATGACGACTAAACTTGAGTTGAATTAAAATGCGACATAGAAAAAAGATATCTAAACTATCAAGAACAGCGAGTCACAGGAAAGCTCTCATGGCAAACCTTGCGGCTGCATTAATTATTTACAAGAAAATACGGACTACTACTCCCAAGGCAAAAGCACTGAGGAGTTATGTCGAAAAACTTATTACAAAAGCGAGGCGGGGTGATCTTGCTTCGAGACGTCTGGTGCTGAAGTATATCAAGCAGAAAGATGTAGTAAAGGAATTGTTCGAAGAAGTTGCCCCGAAATACGTCGATAGACCCGGCGGCTATACACGGATCACAAAAATCGGACAGAGAACTACAGATGCTGCTGAAATGGCTTTTATAGAATTGATCGGTTTCGAAGGCATCTACAAGAAAAGAAAAGAAGCGAGCGACGAGAAGAGGAAGAAGAGGAAAGAGAAAGAGAAGGAGCAGGAAAAACAGATGCAGGAAATGGAACAGCAGGCTGCGATGGAAGCACAGGCTGAAAGCTCTTCAGTTGAAGAAGAAACGGAGCCGGTTGAAAAAGAAAGTGAAGAATCAAAAGAAGATACAAAATAGACCAATTGATTACCGGGGTGATTATTGAAATTATTTTAAACAGGGAAGGCAGCAAAAATTATTATGTTGCCTTTTCTTGTTTTAATGACAAATTCTGACAATGGGAGGTTAACTCATTTTTCTTGACATTCGGTTAGTGGTTGTTTAAATTAAATATTAATAAATACTAAGGTAGTCGACAAATGGGTAAAAACTTCCTTAATTCACTACTCCTATCCTTGTTTTTTTCTTTTCTTACTCTATCCCTGTTAAATACCATATCATTTTCTCAGCAGGTGAACCGGCAGCAGACCGCTAGGACTCAGGCCAGAAGAACCGCCGAGCAGGAAAGGCAGGACAACCAGTCTTATGAAGACCTTTACAGGATATATAAATCTGCCGGTATGACAGATATAGAAATCGAAGGTCTTCTGTTGAAGATGGGATTGGAGAGACCGACAGATTTTGAGATCCCGGTCCTGACATATCCTGAAATGGATTCATTGCAGGTGATCTTCAGAAATATGCAAATCAAGGCAGTTTATGATCTTCAGGAGACAATGAAACTCGATTCTGTTTCAGTCGGGGAAATGATCAAGAAGCTCCGTATCCAGATCGATTCTCTATCTGTTATGAAACATTTCGGTTATGACTTTTTTAAAAGTGAAATGGGTAACCTCGGCAGGATAACCGGAGGGCCGGTTATTCCAGGGTATCCGCTTGGGCCGGGTGATGAGCTCATCATAGACCTTTGGGGCGGTTCCACACAGAGGCATTTCGAGCAGACCATAACCCGGGCAGGAAATATTTTTATCGAGGATGTCGGACTGATACAGCTGGCAAACCTTACACTGAGCGAGGCTGAGAATGTCCTGAGAAGAGAAATCAGTAAATACTATAGTGGTCTTGCTGCGGGAAGCGTAAATCTGAATGTGACTCTGGGTGCAAACAGGGAGATCATAGTCTGGGTTAACGGTGAAGTTAATATAAGCGGCAGAAGATTGATTTCTTCTTTAAGCAGCCCGATTGAACCCCTCCATTATTCAGGGGGGCCTACTGAAAAAGGATCTCTGAGAAATATAAGGATCATGAGAGGCGGAAAAGTTGTTGGAGAAATCGATTTCTATGATTTCATGCTTAATGGAATTCATCCTGATATCAGACTTCAGGATAATGATGTTATAAATGTACCCATAGCGAGTAAAACCGTAACTGTTACCGGTCAGATAAGAAGACCGGCAATTTACGAGGTCAAGGATAATGAATCTCTCGAAGATTTGATGAAAATCGCCGGTGGAATTAAAGCAAACGCCGCGCGAAACAGGATTCAGATAAAAAGAATAGTCTCTGAAAGCAATATTGAATTCAATGAAGGTGATCTTAGATATATTGAGATATATCCGGATCAGGATGGAAGTTTCCGCAGCACTGATCTGAAGGATGGCGACGAGATACATATCCCGCCGATCAATGAGATAGAGCAGGGATATGTCAATATTGAAGGGAGTGTAAGACGACCGGGTACGTATATGTATCAGCGTGGATTAAGCTTGAATATGCTTATAGACAGGGCTCAGGGAGTTACACCTTTCGCGCTGCTAGAAAGAGGTGAAATCATCAGAACAAATCCTGACTCTACGCATCAATCTATCCCATTTTCACTCTCAGAAAGGTATCCTAACCGGGCAAACGAGAATATTCAGCTTCAGAATCTTGATAGGATAACGGTCTTTTCTAAAAGAAAATTAAGAGTTAACGAATATATTACTGTATTAGGCGCTGTCAAGAATCCCGGGGAACAGCTCTTTGCCGAAAATATGACCCTAAAAGATGCAATACTGAGGGCCGGAGGATTTAAAGAGGGTGCTCTGCAGAATGAGGCCGAGCTTTCCAGGCGTATTCCGGGGACTAATACAAATGAAATCATTACAATAGCTCTTGGTGACGGTTTCTCGATAACAAATTCTGACTTTAAACTTGAAAAATATGACCAGGTTTCGATAAAGAGAGATCCGGACTGGGAAGAACAGAAAACAGTTGTTATCCTTGGTGAGGTCAACATACCGGGAAGATTCTCATTGCAGGAGAAAAATGAAACGTTCTTCGACCTTCTTGAAAGATCGGGAGGCTTCAAGGAGACCGCTTACCCGGGAGGTATTGTTTACACTCGAAAAGACAAAGAGTCAGATGAAGGTTTTGTACGGATAGGCCTTGATATAAATAAGATTCTCAAAAACCGTAACAGTTCGGAAAATATTACACTGGTCGGGGGAGATTCGGTATTCGTACCAAAATTCACTAACCTTGTTCAGGTTCAGGGTGAGGTTGGGCTTCCATCCAGTGTTTTATTCAAACAGGGAGAAGGATACAAATATTATCTTGAAAGAGCCGGAGGATTAACTGCAACGGCAGACAAGGGCCGTATCCAGATCATACTCGCAAACGGGCATGTCGGAAAACCCAAGAGATTCAGGCCCGATCCGATAATAACACCGGGAACTGTAATCTATGTTCCAAGAGAAGTCCCGGGTGAAGGATTAAACTGGAACCAGATATTCAGTACCGTCATTCAGCTGTCATCAGCAGTGATAACAATTATAGCTGTCAGCAGATAAATAAAAAAATCTGGGTATATAAAAAGTGACAAAACCAAATACAGACAATGAGCTGGATTTTACATCGCTGATAAAACTGCTTTTCAGGTATAAAAGAACTATCTTTTTAGTCACAACCTTCTTTATAATCTTCGGTATTCTTTATATTCTGATTGTAACCCCTGTTTATACAGCGTACACATCAATTCTGCCGTCACAGGAAATGAACAGTTCTGCTCAACTGTCAAGACTGCAGAACCTTACAAGCGCGATACCCTTTCTGTCGATGCCTAACTCAGGCGATCTTTCGCAGGTTTATCCGGCGATCCTGACTAGTAAAACACTATTGTATATGACATTGGACAGTACATTCACGGATCCGGGGACCGGGGATACAAATACACTGCTGGATTGGCTTGAGATTGAGGCTGAAAGCAGGGAGCAGGCGCTTGATCTGGGATATAAAGCTCTTGAAAGGATTATTGAAGTAGAACCCGATAATGTATCCAGCCTGATAACGGTTTCGATTTCCTCGAAATATCCATGGCTCGCAGCCGGATTGTGCGGTATGCTGAGTAACATGCTGAATGAATTTGCAGTTGAGTATCAGACCTCAACCGCACAGAACACAAGGCAGTTCACTCAGGAACAGTTAAGGATGCAGAGAGATTCTCTTGAGTCTGCCGAGATCAACGTAAGAGATTTTATCAAAGCTAATATCAACTACCTTGAAGATGCTGACCTGCGGATGAGGTTCCAGGAACTCGAGAGGGAAAGACTTGCACGTGAGCAGATATGGATCGAATACAGGCAGCAGTATGAAATGGCGAGGCTTCAGGAAGTAAAAGACACGCCGGTACTCACCATACTTGATAAACCTATTGTCCCTGTAAAACCGAGTTGGCCAAGGAAACTGATTGTCCTGGCTCTGTCAATGGGAATGGGATTTTTTATCTCTTGTTTTTCCGTTGTGATACTCGATAAGTTCGTACAAAATGAGAAATCTATACCATGAAGGGTATCATATTAGCTGGCGGCATGGGTAAAAGATTATATCCGCTCACCAAAGTAACCAACAAACACCTGCTACCGGTTTACAATAAACCGATGATATATTACCCTATAGAATGCCTGGTCAAGGCGGGTATAACTGATATACTGCTCGTAGCAGGTGGTAAGAACGCAGGTGATTTCCTAAGGCTTCTCGGTAACGGAGCGGATTTCGGGCTAAAGCATATCAATTTTGCTTATCAGGAAGGAGAAGGGGGGATTGCTGATGCTCTAAAACTTGCTGAATATTTCGCAGCAGGTGATAAAATATGCGTGATTCTTGGTGACAATATTATTCAGGGTAATATCATTTCTGTTGTGGAAGAATATGAGAAACAAGAATCGGGCGCTATGATACTACTGAAGGAGGTTGAATACCCCCAGCGCTTTGGAGTACCAGTCTTTGATGAAGATGGAAAGATTGCAGGTATCGAAGAGAAACCTGAAAATCCAAGTTCTAAATATGCTGTTACGGGGATTTATTTTTATGACAGCAGAGTGTTTGAGATCATAAAAACGTTAAAACCCTCTGATCGGGGCGAGCTTGAGATAACAGATGTCAACAACCGATACCTGGAATGGAATGAGTTAGAATACCGCTTTCTATCTGGCTGGTGGACTGATGCAGGTACTTTCAGTTCTCTGAAAGCTGCAGGTAATCTGGTAGCAGAGACTGGCGCAAATAATGTCTCCTGATATAAATAAAAAATTCGCATGAACAAATATTTCTATACAATCCTCTGCTTTGTTCTTTTTACGCTTTTTCAAGTTGAAGCATATTCTCAATCTGTATACGTTTCCCTCAATAATCCCGTTTACGAATATATTGAAAGATTCGAAACCAGGGGTGTTCTTCTCAGGGTTTTAAATGGAATCAAGCCTTTCTCCAGAAAAGAAGCGGCTGAATTCCTGCTTCAGATCAGAAGTGCAAATGGTTCTGAAGTTGAGATGTCTAAGGTAGAATTGGAGCAGCTTAAATACTTTGAAAAGGAATTTGCAGAAGAACTTCTTGAGCTTGGATATCGGATTAAACGCCCGGAAAAGCTCACCGGACTGGGAGCACAAATCAAAAAAAGGGCTCCTGAGTTCATATATAGCAACGGTAGAAATCTATTGGAGGTTAAGAAAGAGGATTTCAGTATATATGCGGACCTGATTCTGAATCAGGATAACAGTCTTACTGATTCGAGTACAACTGGGAACAGGGATGATGTACTGAGATATACCTCAGGGATCCGTATCAGAGGGAATATCGGCGAAAGGTTCGGATTCTATGCAGATGCACGAAATACCAAAGAATGGGGGACGAGAGACTATCCAAGAGGGGAGGATCAGTCAGGTCCTGGTCTTGGGTGGGCAAATAATTACAGCGATTATCAGTTTCACGATGAGGTGACTGCATATGTAATCGTAGGATTAGGTAATTATTTTGAATTCGAATTCGGAAAACTGCAAAACAGGTGGGGACCCGGCTACAGGGGTGGATTAATCCTAAATGATTATGCTACCTCTTTCGACCAGGTGAAACTTAAATCAAAATTCTGGAGAATCAAATTCGTTCAATTATTCGGTTCCCTGGTTCAGCTTCCAAGGATTGTAGAATCGGTATCAGAAGAAGAAAACGGATTCAAAAAGAACTATGCAATGAAATATATATCAGCGCATAGAATGGAAATAAATCTATTCGATGGTTTCGATCTTGGCATTCATGAATCTATAATATATGGTCAGAGGAGTATAGAATTATCTTACCTGAATCCCGTAATGTTTTTCTGGTCGGCAGAGCATTACCTGGGTGATCAGGATAATTCGCTGATCGGATTGGATTTTGAGCTGTACAGAATCAAGGGATGGAAGGTCTACGGGGAATTTCTAATAGACGATATTACAACCAAAAAATTAGGCACAGACTGGTTCGGAAACAAGTTCGGTACTATTATAGGAGCGCTGTGGACTAATCCTTTCAAGATCCATGATACCTCATTAAGATTCGAATATACAAGGATAAAACCATTCGTGTATTCTCATAAATTCGCGATAAATAAATACAAGAATTTCCTGAGTGGACTCGGGCATTCTTTGCCTCCGAACAGCGATGAATTCTTTATATCGGTAAATCATTATATAAGTAGAAAAATGCGTATAGAAGGCGAATTTATTAGGCAAAGGCATGGTTCAAATCCTCCCGGTGAGAATGTCGGAGGAGATATAGATCTTGCTCACAGGAACGAGATCGACAGAGACTATATTGGTTTTCTTGAAGGAGATGTCGAAAAAACATCATCTCTTAAGATAAAATTCTCTTATGAACCTTTCCGGAATCTCTTTATAAAGTCCTACTGTAATTTATTGTCCGGGAAGAATTTCAGGATAAACAATGTCCCGGGACAGGACTTTGATAGTAAAAAGTTCTTTCTTGGTATTAGTCTGAATTATTAGTAAGTAATGAAATTTCAATGGTATTATATAGATAACGCATCTTTACTATTAATTGAGAAAAGTGCAGAGATTTCTCGACGGAGTTCGAATTGAGAAAATGTAACAATAAATAAATAGTAATCTGAACTATTGTTTTATGAAGACAGGGCAGGCTGCATACAAGTTATCAAAAAACCTTCTGAATGCGGTAAGGAGAATCCCGGCTGTTATTCTTGCCAATGTTCTTGTGTCCGGTAAATGCTCTCAGAAATGCCTCCAATGCTCGATCCCGGATATAAATGATGAAAGTGTATTTATGTCTTCTGAAGCCTTCAGCAGGATCATTGACAAACTTGAGAGACACGGCACACAGTTCATTAGTATTTCGGGAGGTGAACCACTACTGAATCCAGAGCTTGAAGAAATCCTCAGATATGCTGCACGGCTCAAATTCTTGCATGTTCAGCTTTTGACCAATTTATATGCGCCTGAGAAACTTGTAAGGCGGACTATAGATACTATTCTAGAGACTGGTACAGGAGTACAAATATCGTTTGACGGATTTGGTGAAACGGCAGACAGGCTGAGGGGGGCAAAGAATGTATCAGAAACTGTCTTAAGGGGGATGGAGCTGCTTGACCTGAAAAACAGAGGATCAGCAAGACCTGTCAGGACGTCTATAAATGTAGTCGTAAATGCCCTGAACCTATTGCAGGTACCGGATATTATTGCATTGGTTGAAAGATTCGGATGGAAGGCTAATGTCGATCTGTACAGGTGGTCTTCCTCGAATCATAACGAAGTAGAGGAATTGAAACTGCATGACACACAGGAACTCAGGGAAGTGATTAGATATATCAGAGAACAAGACTGTGTAACAACTCCGAAGCCTATTATTGACGGTTATTTAGATCATATCAACGATAACTATGAAAAACGGTGTCCTTATCTTGACAGCAAAGCACTTGGATCAAAATTTTATATTGGGCCGGAAGGTAAAGTTGAGGCATGCCTCGGTGGACCTGTAGGTAATATTTTAAAACAGACTCTGGAGGAAATATTTTCCTCAGAAGAATGGAAACAATGCCTTGAAAAAATGGAACATTGCACAGGATGCTGGAATACATGTTATACACCGGCTGCTATTACTTTTCATCCGAAAGCTATAAAAGATCTGAAGGCAGTTTGGGGGATTGTAAAGAGCAGGTAGCGATTGTCTTAGGCAGGAAAATATTATAAAAGGAGGTATATGTAAAGTCGATATTATTTTGTATATTTTATAGTTTATCCAGAATTTTATATGAATTACACTGAAAACAGTGCAGGATCAAGTTTGAATATAACGAAAAATTCACTGCTCACATTAGGGACATTCGCGTCTGTTTTTGGAATCGGTTTTCTGGCAAATATTCTGGTTGCACGGAATCTGGGCCCTGAAGGCCAGGGAATCTTCAGCCTGCTGTATGTAACTGCGATGTATTTCATTATCTTCGGGAATATGGGTCTGCCTAACGCAAATATTTACTTCACGGGTAAGAAAGCAAGTATAGAAAATATCCTGGGAAATACCTATTTATTCTTTGTCTTGTCGTCCGTTATTCTCCTCGGGATCTATTCGGTATTATCAGAGAGACTCCTTATAGGGAAAGAGCATATAATAATTTATGAATATATTCTTATCCCATTGATTCTTTACAATATCCTGATGCTAAGTATATACCAGGCAAAGAAGCTTTTTGTAGAATACAATACTTTTACGGTAATGCGTCCACTGTCATTCCTTGTAATTATAGCTTTTCTCAAGTTTTACGGTGATTTTACACTGATAAACACCGTATATGCATTCATTGCATCGTTTCTATTTACAGGCCTGCTGCAGCTCATATTGTCAAAACGGACTGGTTTTAAAAGATTGAAAGTTGAAACAGTACTGCTTAAGGAATCTTTAAAATACGGCATTAAAGGGCACCTGGGTAATATGCTGCAGTTTTTCAACTACAGGCTCGATTTCTTCTTCGTTGCTTTATTTGCTGGTGACGAGCAGCTTGGATTCTACAGTGTAGCAACGGCATTTTCCGAAATACTAATGATCATCCCAAGATCTGTAAGTTTAGTTATATTCCCGGAAATTTCGGAAATGAATTCTGAAACGAATATCAGGCTTTTAACTGAGAGAGCCTGCAGATTAACTCTGATGTTTACCCTGATTTCGGGGATAATCTTATATTTTACCTGTGATTACTTAATACCGTTAATATATGCCGGGAAATTCAATCCTGCTATCGAGCCATTTACAGTATTACTCCCCGGGATCGCAGCGCTGAGTGTAGGAAATATACTTGCTCATAATCTCCTCGGGAGAAAATTCCCTGTTTATGCTTCATTGGCTTCCGGAATTGGAGTTGTAATAACGGTTGTGCTGGACTTGATTTTAATACCTGAATATGGTATTTTAGGTGCTGCGGCTGCGTCCTCTGTATCATACAGTTGTACTGCAGCAGCTTTTATCTATTTTTACCGTAAGAAAACAGAGTTTAGATTTACAGACCTGCTTATTATCCAGAAAGAAGATCTGGCTTACATAGCCGGTGCTTTAAAAAGGACTATTTGAAAAAAATGAATCTGCTTATGATAACTCCCTGGTACCCATCTGAAGAAGATCCGGTCTCGGGGAAATTTGTCAGAGATCAGGCAGAAATTCTTGCAGAAGAACATAATGTAGCGGTTTTGCATGGAACAGGTATGACTCTAAAGGGCTATTTGAAAAAAGGCAGGACGTTAAAATCAGTTGAAAAAGGTGTCGAAGTTTTCAGGTTTAGTTATCCCGAAATACCAAGGCTGGCGAGAATTTTCTATTTAAGAAAAGTGAAAAGACTATTCGGGGAATTAGCCAATAAGAAAAAAATCGAAGTTGTGCATGCGCATGTAACGCTGCCTGCCGGACTGGCGGCAGTAATGATAAATAAGAAATTTAATATTCCGACGGTCATTACCGAACATGCTTCGTACCTTGAAAAGGAGATGGAACATTACAGAAAGTTACCGTTGCTGAAATTTGCATGGCGGAATGCGAATGCTGTAATTGCAGTGAGTAACTCATTAAAGAGAGAAATCAAAAAAGCAGTAAACAGGGAAATCGAAGTAATCCCGAATGTGATAGACACCAGTCTGTTTGGTTCAGATGAGCAGTTTACGAAAGCAAGAAATGAAATCCGGATAATATTTATCGGACATATGAATACGGAAAGCAAGGGAGTAGATCTGCTTTTGAAGGCAATGCAGGATATTATTAAGGAAACAGGTAGAAATATCGAACTTCATTTATATGGTGGAGGATACTTTCTTGATAAATACAAGAAAATGTCAGAAGAATTGAATATTGCTGACTACTGTATATTTCACGGTTTTCAATCTCCTGAGAAAGTAAGATCAGGACTTGCCAGATCTGATTTCTTTGTTCTGCCAAGCAGAGCTGAATCATTCTCAATTGCCACTGCGGAAGCAATGGCTTGCGGAAAACCTGTTGTCGTCACAAAATGTGGAGGACCGGAAGAGTATGTTACTGGATCATCCGGTTATATTATACCTCCTGAAAATGAGGTGGAGCTGAAAAAAGCTATTCTATTAATGATGTCGGAATATCAGTCATTTGATCCGGAAGAAATTTCTTCCATTATTGAACATAGATTTGGCAGGAAGGTTTTTCAGAGCAATATAAATACCCTTTACAGTAGTCTATCAAGTGACAGATGATCATGGGAAAGGGTACATTAAAAGGAAATAAGGTTCTAGTAATCGCATATTACTATCCTCCTGCGGAGAGTACAGGGACGGTACGCACAGAAAAATTTGTAAAATACCTTGCGGAATTTGGCTGGAATCCGCTGGTTTTAACTGTGAAAGCAGATCAAGATACTGGAAATAGTAACCTTTCAGACGAGAGGATAATTAGGACAGGGGCGTTTTTACCGGCTAACATTTTCAGAAGACTAATAAGGAGAAAATCTTCTTCAGATTATATGGAGAACGAAACCGGAAAAGTTGCATATGAAAAAGGCAGTATCATATCAAAACCTTTAGGTAGAATAAAAGAACTGTTTTCTACATTCTGTTTCATCCCTGATGAATATGTTGGCTGGCTGGTCCCCGCTGTCGCTAAGGGGATTAGATTAGTAGAGAAAGAGAATATTAATGTCATTTTCGCTACTGCTCCGCCTAATACCGATCTGCTGATAGGTAAATGGATATCAATCCTTACTGGAATACCGCTTGTCTGCGATTTCCGTGATACATGGGAAATATATGAGAAGGTTTACAATCCTTACCTGATGAGATGGAAAATGGGAATTAACCGCAGGATGGAAAAAAAAGTAATTGATAGAACGACTGTTTCTGTCGTTGTTTCTGAAGTTATGAAGCAGCAGATGGTCAAAAGATTTCCAGGGATTGCACAAGCCGTGGAAGTAATCGAAAATGGATTCGATGAGGACGATTTCTCTGATAGTATTGAAGTATCTGATATGACGAAATTCATATTGATCCATTTCGGCAACCTGTATGATTGGCGATCACCGGTGACTCTATTTAAAGCTATCAGGCTGCTCGAGAAAGATTACCCTGAGTTATACAATAAGATCGAGGTCAGATTTCCAGGTATGGTCCCTGAAGTATACAAACACAGAGTGACAGAATTTGGATTGTCTGAAAAGATGTCATTTCAGACCAGGATGCCTTATAAGGAAAGCCTCGATGAATTAAAAAAAGCACATTGCGGAATTATTATAAGAGGTGATCTGGACAATATTGAAAATATGCTGACAGCCAAGATTTTTGACTATCTCGGTACAAGGCTGCCTGTTATATCGGTTTCAGGAGCGGGTCAACTAAAGGATTTTGTCGAAAGTGAAAAGATAGGCATCAACTGTTTTCCCGAAAAACCTGAGAATATCGCTGCCGCCATTATCAGGATGTATAATGAATATGATCAATTCAAAGATAAAATGAACAGAATGGATATGAGTAGATTTACCAGAAGAACAAAAACATTAGAATTGGCATCTGTTCTGCAAAAAGCGATAAACTATAGCGATCATGTCGAAAGTATATAATAAAATAATATCAAATCCGGAATCGCTGACTGTTTCTGCAGGGATAGGTGCAGGCCTGTTTATACTAACTGCAGCGTTATATCTCGGTGCAGAACTCACACTTGTTCTTGTCGGAGCTGTACTTGCTTTCACGTTGTTTTTATATATTCTTCTGAAAAAGGAATTATATGGTCTTTTCATAATCATGATATTGTTTTATCTCATACCGTTTTCATCTATCGATCCAGATGTCAGAAGACTGGGCGCGAATATTTCTCTGTTCTCGCGGTTCTCAATGCTTATATCTCCATGGGACTGGTTGATGCTGATATTGGTGAGTGTATGGTTTTATAAGAATGTCTATAAGGATAAAGTCAGAATAAAGTGGATCGAGCATCCCGAGATTAGGCTGTATTTTGGAATTATGATAGTCTCATTAATTATTGGATTTTTGCATGTCTCGGGATCTTTCCTGTCCTATGGCCCTACCAGGATAGTGATGCCAATCGTTACATTTCTGCCCTTCTGTTATTTCCTGGTAATGTACATCCTAACCCTGTCTTTCATTAGGTCGAAAAGGGATGTAGACAGATCTCTGAATTTTATCTGGATAATGAATATTGTTTTGATTTTCTATTCAGTATACCGGATTATCGGTATTCTCAGCGGTAGTATTAATACCATGTGGGGATTCGGGCTGCCGATTATTTTGTACGAGCAGGTATTTCTCATATTATTTCCAATATTTGCATACACTGCAATGAGAGTCCAGAAGGTAAAGCACTTTCATAATAGCTTTATATTAATGCTGATCTTTTTTATACTTCTAATTGTTTCAACCCGCCGAACATATTATATATATCTTTTCGGTGGATTTACAACAGTGCTTATTTTCCTGATAGGCTCGAGAATCATAAGCGGATTTAGATTTGTAAAAATATTTTCGAAAATAATATTAAGCGGTACTATTGTCGGGATGATTATCTATTTCACGTTTCCTGTTTTTATTGAAGGGATGGGTAATTCTCTGAAATCGATATATTTTCTGTCAGAATACGGGCTTGCAAGGGGTGGCAATACAAGAAAAGCGGAAATTACGAATATTTTTGAGAATATGAATAATAATTACTATTCCTACCTTGTAGGATATGGTCTTGGGACTATGTGGCATGAAGAATCCAGAGTGCCGTTAGATACGATGGCATATACAAAGAAAGACCTGGAAAACAGTAAGAGCTGGTTTCCTAAATTCCACCTACCGTACGTTAACAAAATTTACAGGTTCGGTTTTATAGGTATCCTTCTATTCTTATACATCATAGGTAAGTTCTTTATGCGGTCGATAAGGAGGATAAAAGCCGCAGAATGTAATAAATTCTACCAGGCTTATCTTGTGGCGATATCGACATACCTTATGATATTATTATTCGAGTCAGGCGACAGCCCGAATCCGACGGCATTGATATTCTGTGGTTTTCTGTATGGGATACAATCCGGGATCAGCCGGTATTGCCTGGGTGAACAAAATGAAAAGAAAGAAATTAAGCAATGATCCGGAATCCGCAAGTAGCAATTATAATACTGAACTGGAATCAGTATGAAGATACATCTGAATGTCTCAGATCGATCGGTAAAATGAGATATGAAAATTACCGGGTGATCGTCGTTGATAACAATTCTAGTGATGGATCATGTGAACGGCTTGAAGGTGAATTCAGGGACGTGATCTTTCTTAAAAACAGTGATAACCTTGGATTTGCCGGGGGGATGAACATGGGGATCGATTATGTTTTAAAGAATGAATTCGATCACGTTCTGATCCTTAACAGTGATACGGTAGTATCGGCGCAATTGCTATACAGGCTTGTTGATCTTTGCGGATCGGAAAAAGAAATCGGGATCGCAGGGCCGGTGATCTTCAATTATTACAGACCTAAAGAGATCGATTATGCGGGAGGTGCAGTTCATCTTAGATACGGCAGGATAAAACACCTGAAGACTATTCCCCGGAATTCAAGCCCGTTTGAAACTGAGTTTATGACGGGATGCTGTATGATGATCCCTGTGCCTGTAATAAAAGAATGCGGAATTTTTGATAGTGATCTATTCTTGCTTTGTGAGGATCTGGATATTTCTCTGCGTTACAGAAACCGTGGATATAAGATTTTCTGCGATCCTAAGGCTGTAGTCTGGCATAAAATATCGACGAAGATAAATAGAAGGATCGGATATTATTTCTGGTTCAGAAATATTCTCATTGTGATAAAAAGGCATTCTCAATCATTGCATTTTCTCATGGGAGCATTGAAAATAGTCTGTCTGAATGCGGTTAAATGTATAATAACAAGTTTATTTAAAGGAAAATTCAAAGAAGCTGGTTCGGTTCTATTCGGTATAAGGGATTTTTTCAGGAAAAATTATAATAAAGGTAGCCTTGACAAAATACTCTGATTTATAAAAAGAAGCATAGAATATGAAGATTGGAATAAATACATCTTTTATTGATCTGAAATCCGGTATAGGTACATACATCTATAATCTTGTCAGGGAATTACAATCGATCCGCAGCATGGGAGATGAATTTAATTTCTTCCTTAGTAGAAAATCTTATACGCAGGGAATTTTTGATGAGGAAAATAACAATATCTACCGCTACGGTATACCCCGGTATAATTCGCTTAGAAAAGCGTTCTGGGAGCAGATAACTCTGCCCGGAAAGATAAAAAGAATTAAACTGGATTTATTTCACAGTCCGGCTTTTATATCTCCACTTGGATTGGATGTTCCATCTGTTGTTACCGTACATGACCTTGCATATTTAAAATATCCGGAGACGATACTTAAACATAAACGCCGGTATTATGATTTCATGTTCAGGAGATCTGTTGAAAACGCCGCAAAAGTAATAACACCTTCGGAATTTGTAAAAAATGAAGTGATTAAACACTATAACTGTCCGCCAGATAAAGTAACTGCTATTCATGAAGGAGTGGCAGATTTATTCTCTCCTGAATCTAATAAGGATGCAGAAAAGAAATTATTGAAGAGATTTGGTATTGTCAGACAATTCCTATTATTTGTCGGGATCATTGAGCCAAGAAAGAATCTCAAAAGAATTCTCAGAGCATATCAAAATGCAGAGAACACAAAAGACGTTCAATTTGTTATAGCAGGAAAAGCAGGTTGGATGTATGAAGATATATCCGGGATTATCGAGCAGCTGAAGAAGGAAGGCAGGATCATAATTACAGGAGAAATATCTCCCGATGAATTGAAAATATTGTATAATTCATGTATAGCCTTGATATTTACAACACTGTATGAAGGATTCGGATTGCCTATCCTCGAGGCAATGGCCTGCGGGGCCCCTGTTGTTATATCGAACTATTCGGCAATGCCTGAAGTAGCAGGAGAGGCGGCGCTGAAAGTAGACGCGGAAAGTGTTGATGATATAATGGAATCGATAGACAGGATCATTGAAGATGATGAGCTTCGCAATGAACTTAAGCGAAGAGGGAAAGACAACATCAGAAGATTCAGCTGGAGAAAATGCGCCGAAGAAACGTATTCAATATATCGATCTGTCTAACTGAATTTAGTGTCTTAATTAATAAATACGGACAGGAATGAAAATACTGCATTTAGGGAAATATTTCCCCCCGTATTATGGTGGGATGGAAACAGTATTATACAACCTGAGTACTGAGCTTTCAAAGAAACATGATGTATCTGTAATAGTCTCAAACACGGAAAACAGGAATGTAAATGAATTTGTTGACGGTGTGAACGTAATCAGGGTGAAAAGACTGGGGAAAATAGCCTCAACGGATATCTGCCCTTCAATGGTCAGGTATATTAAGGATTGTGATATAATCCATCTGCATTCACCGAATCCTATGGCTGAGGTATCATTATTAGCAGCACGGCCAGCATGCAGGCTGGTAATAACATATCACAGCGATATAATAAAGCAGAGAATTCTGAGAAAGCTTTATAATCCTGTTTTTAACGGTATCCTCAAAAAAGCGGATAGGATAACTGCAACCTCTGAGCAATATGCTGAAGGTTCAAAATGGCTTCGGAAGTATAGGAATAAGATCAGGGTGGTCCCTTTGGGGATCGATATTGATCCATATACGAATATCGATACAGAGAGAATTATATTAGATAATGAATACGGCGATAGACTGGTCCTTTTTATCGGCAGGCTTGTTTATTACAAGGGGCTTGAATATTTAATTAAAGCAATGAAAGGTGTTGAGGGAAAGCTTATCGTCATCGGTGATGGTCCGATGAAGGAGAATCTGGTAGGGATTGCCAATGCAGAAGGTATCGGATCTAAGGTGGAATTTTTAGGGAATAGAGATGAAAGAGAAAAGATCAAATGGTTAAGATCAGCATCTGTCTTCTGCCTGCCTTCGATTGAAAAAAGCGAAGCGTTCGGGATAGTTCAGCTTGAGGCAATGGCCTGCGGTCTGCCTGTAATCAATACAAGGATACATGGATCCGGTGTTCAAAGCCTGAGTATTCATAATAAGACCGGTATTACTGTTGATCCTGCGAATAGTCAGGCTCTGACAGAGGCTATCAATACAATCCTGGGGGATAATGATATGTCAAAAAGGATGGGAGAAGCCGGAAGAGAGAGGATAAAAAAATATTATACAAAAGAGATAATGACCCAAAATATTTTGGAAGTATATAACGAGGTATTAATCTGATCAGGTCTATGTTAATACGTAATTCCATATTTTTTCTGCTGTCGGTTCTTCTTGTTTTCTATGCTGAACAGGCAGAATCTCAGACAATAGAACTCCTGGAATCAAACTCAGAGAGAATTGTATTGGACCTGAAAATACCGGAAGGATTTCTTGAAACGGTTTTAAGGAATCTTGAAGAGAATCCAGAGATTGAAGAGCTTTTTTCCATTGGGAGAATGATAGGACTACCACCGGGTAAAACAGCAGAAATTAATTTTGCAGGTGATGCTCAGGTAAAGCAGGGTGTATCAGATGAATTATGGTACAGGATCGTAGAAAATAGGCCTGAAAAAAAAGCAGCCATCGTTACGCCGACTGGAGGAATAAGAGGGCTCAGGACTGCTTTGCTGACTTTATGCCCCATAGTAGTCGATGAATCTGACAGGTCATTGATCTTCTATAGATCAATCCGGGCAGTTATCTCATTTGTTGATTCTGAAATCAACCGAGAAAAAATTAATCTGGGCGAAAATCACAAAGAAATGATCAAAGAACTTATTAACGGAGAGAAAGTTTCTGAGTGGATCAGGGAGGGAAAATATGGTTCATCAGAAATCCTTTCAAAAACATCAACTGATAGCGTTGTCTGGTTTGAAGCAGGAGAAATATACTATAAACTTTCAGTAGACAGAGAAGGTCTCTACGTAATTAACAAGGTGTTTCTGGAAGACACAATCGGTATTTCGACAACATCCATCGATCCACGTAATATCAGGATATTCAATGATGGAGTAGAAATTCCTATTTATATCTCCGGTGAGGAAGATGGGAATTTTGATACCGGTGACCGTATTGTCTTCTATGGTGACTGGAACAGGGGAGAAGACAGCTATTATGATCTCTATACAGACGTTAATACATATTGGCTGAAAATCGATAATGAACCGGGATTGAGGATGCAGGAGGTCGATGTATCGCCGATACAAGATGCACAGGGGATCACAAGCTTTCTCGATACGATCCACTATGAAGTAGATGAGGATTATTTTCATGGTTTGACACCATCTGGGCTTGAAAATACCGACTACGTAGCGGGTGAAAGATGGACTTGGCAAAGGTTTTCTTCTGTATATACACTGAGCAGGGATTTTAACTTCGTTACAGAAAATAAGGTTGACTCGGGGGAGCATGTAGATCTGAAGATCGCAGTTACAGGTTATACCGCTGAAACCAGTGAAACAACATAC
Source organism: bacterium (assembly GCA_028278455.1). GTDB lineage: Bacteria > SM23-31 > SM23-31 > SM23-31 > SM23-31 > JANQEH01. Next base: position 3,064 of record JANQEH010000110.1, on the reverse strand, counting down.
AGACATCATGTCGAGTTTTTCCTGAATGATCAGATGGTAGAAAATATCATTTTTTACGGATCGGCTGACACAATACTTCAATTCAATGTGTCGAATGACCTTGTGAACGACGGCAATAACACACTAACTATAACAAGTATACCTTCTGATGACGGCAGGGATGACGGATTCTATCTTGATTGGTTTGAAGTAATATTTCCGCATGAGTTGAAGACAGATGAAAGCAGTCTCATTATCGGATCAGATTTTCAGGATGCCAGTAATATAATTATAAACGGTTCATTTACCGAATCCGCCGATCCGGATTCTATCCTTGTGATTAATGCAGTTGAAACAGAAGTCTTAAATAATATTTCAATTGTCAATAACAGTTCAACAATAGAGTTAACATTTTCTGATCAATATGCGGGATACAGCAGGTACCTGATATACGCAAATAATGCAATGATTTCCCCTGTCTTCAAAAAAGAGGTTGTGTTTAATGATCTCTGGAGCAGCGGCAATACAGCAGATTACCTGGTGATAGCACATGATAAATTTTTTAACCAGGCTGTTTCATTTGCGGAATACAGACAGGGTACACACAATTTCCCGAACGGTATAATGGTGATAGATGTCGAGGATATATATGATCAATATAATTATGGTGTAAAGGATCCCAGAGCAATCAGGGAATTTCTTACTCGCACAAGAGACTGGACTGTAATGCCTGAATATGTTCTTTTTATTGGAGATGCGAGTTGGGATCCAAAACTGAACGATCCGGAAAGCGAAGCAATCGATTATATACCTGCGTATGGTTATCCAGTCAGCGATGCGTGGTTTGCAATGACGGATGGTGAAGACGATATTATACCGGATCTTCACATCGGAAGGTTTCCTGTTTCGAGTAACGAGGAATTTGAGAATGTATTCAATAAAATAATAGAGTATGATTCAGCCGAACCGGATGAATGGCAGAAAAAGTTGCTATTCCTGAATGGAGGTAAAACAGTCTTCGAGCAGATTATGCTGAGAACTGCCGCAGAGACAGCAGGCGAGTATGTAAGCGATCATCCGTTTTCGGGAAAAGATGTATATTTTAACAAAACAACTACCGATGTGATTGAGTACGGTTTTAAAGATGAAATTATCAGAGAGATTAATGAGGGAACCTTATGGGTTAATTCCATGGGGCATGCTTCGAGTGTACTGTACGACGTAGATTTCGGGACAGTTGATGATTTGTCAAATACCGGAAGGTACCCTTTCATGGTCAGCATGTCATGCAATACGGGTAGATTCGCTAATCCTAATGTGATCTCCCTGTCAGAGAAATACATTCTTGCGAAAGATAAAGGCGCGATAGCATATTTTGCGACTACCGGTTGGGGGAAGATCCATGCAGATAATATAATGATCATCGATTTTTTTAAGAATGTTTTCGAGGAAGGGGCTGAATCCCTGGGGGAGGCAATGACGCAGGCAAAGATAAGGATATTCGATTACAGTACTTCACTTTCGAATATCAATCTGGTTAGACAGTACTCGCTTATGGGTGATCCGGCATTGAGTCTGAACTTTCTAAAGATTCCTGATTATAAGATGAAAGAAGGAGATATTATTTTAGAAGAAGAAGAACCTACCATAAATGACAGTCCTATTGAGGTAAAAGTCCTCGTTAGAAATAATGGTTATTCTGTTGATAATGTAATCGCTGTTGAACTGTTTGATATAACTGATCCTGGTAATTACGAGAAAATTGGTGAGACAGCAACTCTGTATAAGAATGGATATATTGACTCAACATCTTTTAGTTGGAACATAGTAGGAAGAACGGGATTAAGAACCTTGAAAGCGTTTGTGAACAGGTCTGGGACCGTCGAAGAATATTCTACACTGAATAATGAGGCTACGGCGCAAATCAGGATATTTTCTACAAATGCATTGCCTTATTATCCGCGTGACCTTTCTACTGTCAGAACCCGGAAGGTAACTCTAAAAGCTCTTGTACCAAAATACAGGCCGGCAGACGGTACACAGCTCTATTTTGAGGTGGATACATCATTGTCGTTTTCATCACCGCTCTTAAATTCAGAAGCAGTCCCGGAGGGAGAGTTTCTGACGGGATACCCAATTATATTACCGGCAGATATTGAACAGGAAGATCCTGTTTACTGGAGGGTAAGAAATGTTAATGATGGTGTTCTTTCAGAATGGCAAACCAGCGTTTTCTACCTTGATACGACTCTTGGAACAGATACCGAAAGATGGCGGCAGGCTGGAAATACGTTTGAGTCAGGGACATTTTCTAATACAATTTATGTTGATTCATCAGGATCTGTTTCACTGAAAAAACAGCCGGTATTGATCAATGCCGAATCCGGAGGTTTCTTTGACGGATTTTTTCATAACCTTGTGATTGGCGGTAGTGAGATAGAATCAGCGCCTTATGATTCTTCTTTGCTCGAAATATTTACACAGGGTATCTATATCGCACAGATTGATCGGGAATCAGGAGAAGTGATCGACTCTTATCACTTCAACACTCACTATTCTGAGGAGCACTCAACGGGCCTCGTTTCATATATTAGCAGTATACCTGATGGAAGGGTGGTAATAGCAGCTGTAAGGGATGAGGCGGCAAATAATCTCACAACTGAAGCACGCAATGCACTCAAGACTATCGGGAGTGGTTTGATTGATGATCTGGAATGGAGAGATTCATGGGCGATAATCGGCAGGAAAGGGGCAGTTCCGGGGACAGTAAAAGAAGACCTGAATAAGTCTGGTGATGGTAAAGTAGGGATACAGGATTCGATCTTTGTCTACCCAACATCAGGTAAATACAGATCACCGCTGATTAATGGAGCCTCAAGCTGGAAGTCGCTTGCAGTATTTATTGAAATGCTTTCAGTTTATACTGAAAATAATGTCTCAGTCTCACTGTATGGATATAACTCCTTAGCTGGAGAATGGGAAAAACTGCTGGACTACGATAACTATATGCTTTTAGGCGAAGATTTAAGCAATCTGGCTCCCGAAAAATATCCTGAATTGAGATTGGAAGCAAATTTTAATTACC
>JANQEH010000102.1 GCA_028278455.1 bacterium | reverse complement strand
TAAGGAGTCAGTTCGGTAATGACAGAATCTACAAGGCTTTTCATCGCTTCCATACTTTTTATACGTGTTTCCTCCATCCTGTCGGCATATTTGCCGACGATTCGTTCAACATGCTCTCTCTGTGAAGCATCAGGCCTTATGATCCTTTCAATGAAAACATGCTCAAGTCCTTTTTCCTCTGCAATTTTCCTGTTCTTCTCGCGCATGTAATGGGCAATATAACCGTTGACCATCCCTCCAATAATCACACCAACACAAAATGTCGCCAAAAAGTATAGCGTTATTTTCGTTTTTGTCTTCATTAAAATGTCCCCGGATTATAGGCAAGTAAAGGATCAATCATATCACTGACAGTCACATCAGATCCAAAGATCAAAGATAAAATCGATATGTTTTCGCTACTCAGTAAATTAAATGTTAATAGCAGTACTGCTGCAGCTGTACCTGCCAGTAAAAAGCGTCGAAACATATTCCCCGCTAACGTGCCGAATAGATCCAGATCCAGGGCGCAGCTGTCAAGCGACTCGATATTGATCATAATCTTTTCTGCAAAGAACGGTGAAAATTTTGTTTCTGCAGATTCTGAGATCTTCTGTCTTGTTTCAGAGATTCGACGTTTTTCCTCGCGGAGCTCCGCGGAATTTTGAAGAGCCTCAGAAAGCTGCTTCTCTTCATCAACAGTCAAGAGTCCTTCAAAGGATCTGAACAGTAAATCCTTAATATTTTCTTTCATATTATCTCTCCTTTTGTAGGCGAGAGAATAGTTTTTAGTTTATCCTGTGCCCTCGAAAGCCTGGAAAACACTGTTCCAACCGGTATCTCGAGGATAGATGCCGTCTCTTCAGGTGTCATTCCTGACAAAAGACGCAGAACTATAACTGCCCTGAAATCTTCGGGTAATTTTCTTATAGCCTTTCTGACGATCTCTTTTCTTTCCTTTTGCTCGAAACTCGAATCTTCTTTACCCAGAGTTTCGGTTTCTTTCTCAGATATCGGAGAGAATATCCTCCAGATACGTTTGCGTTTCTTCAATTCATTCAGAGAAAGATTTATCGCAATTCTTGTTAAATAAGTCTTCAGGCTCGATTCTCCGCGAAAAGAATCGAGTTTTTTGTAAAACCTTATAAAAGTATCCTGCCCGACATCTTCAGCTTCCTGAGTATTGCCCAGCATGCCGATAACCGTCGAGGCAACAGCCGGTTCATATCTTCGAACGATCTCTTTAAAGGCGTTGTTATCACCGCTCTTAGCATCGGATATCAGCTGTATATCAGGGACCATCAGGGCATTCTACTCATAATATAGACAAATGAAAAAACCATTACTTCCCGTTGTTTTCATATTTTTTATCAGAAATACGCCCGATAGTAAAAAAATGTTCAATTTCTGCTAAATTGATTACAATGAAAACAAAAAAAATCTCTAATTCAAGGATAATATGGATTATCTGATTTCAAGAGATAACAGTAATGAATCATATTATTGAATTCATTGATGGATTTTTGAAGATAATCTTCTTTAAATAGTAATAGATACAATTTGTTGGCTGAACAGGCAGATAACTCGAATGCGAAATAATCTGAATTACGAAAAAAACATTTATCTGCTGACTCTGTCGAATATTATTAAGGATAATAATGATCGATCAAATACACAGAACGCTCATTGGGATTACTGTTTTCATTGTTTCATTAATTCTGCCCTCAATTTTGTTTTCACAGCAAAACAATAATACACCGTCAATTAATATTTATCAGGTGAGTGAGAAAATCAGGCTTGATGGTGAAATGAAAGAATCTGCATGGCTTCTTGCTGATTCTATTGATGACCTGACAACAACAGAGCCGGTTGAAGGCGGAATCCCGAACGGCAAGACTGTCATCAAGATCCTTGCAAGCGAATCCGATCTGTTTCTCGGAATTAAAGCTTTTGATCCTGATCCTTCAGGGATAGTCAGCTTTTCTAAACATCGCGATCCTCATTTGCGTGGTGAGGATCATATCCTGATAGTCCTTGATACGTTCCTTGACGGCAGGTCAGGTTATACATTTGCGGTAAATCCGACCGGTGCCAGATACGATGCGCTTGTTTCCGGACAGGGTGAAAGACAGAGTTCAGACTGGGACGCTATCTGGGAAGCTTCCACATCAATTGATACCTGGGGATGGGCTGTTGAAATTAGAATACCGATAAGAAGCCTCAGGTTCAAAAAGGATCTCAGGGAGTGGGGCTTCAATATTGAACGAAGAGTGCAGAGACTGCAGGAAACCAGCCGATGGTCTAGTCCGAGGATCGATTATCAGGTAACGCAGACTTCAAGAGCAGGAAGGATAAAAGGGCTTCCCGTGTTCGATCTGGGATGGGGTATAAGCATCCGGCCGTCATTTGTCGGCGGCATGGTAAAAGAAGACTATGAAAGTAAAAGAGAATCGACATTTGAACCGAGTCTGGATGTAAATCAGCAGATTGGTCCAAATGTACTGGCCTCCATAAGTCTGAATACGGATTTTGCTGAAACTGATGTGGATGCCCGAAGAACGAATTTAACAAGGTTTCCCCTGTTCTTTCCGGAGAAACGTACTTTCTTTCCTGAAGGCTCGGATATTTTCAAATTTGGTTTTGGTTTGGGAAGAGATATCATGCCGTTTTTCAGTAGAAGACTGGGCCTTTTTGATGGAAATGCTGTACCAGTGGAAATCGGTGGTAAGATTAACGGAAGAATCGGTAATACAAATTTCGGAATGATGACCGTCAGAACAGGAGAGGATGGACTGGAAATACCAGCTTCTACCATGAGTGTTGTAAGGATTAATCAGAATATTCTCGATGAATCTACTTTAGGAATGATAGGTACGGTCGGTGATCCTGAAGGGATTTCAGATAGCTGGCTTGCAGGACTTGATTTTACATACCGCACATCCAAATTCAGGGGGGACAAGAATTTTGTTGCAGGGATTTGGGGGCTTACAATGGATAGGAAAAACCTTGAAGGTGAAAAGTCCGCTCTAGGGATTGTTGTTGATTATCCAAATGATCTGTGGGATATTTATCTCGCATATAAAAGGATTGGTGACGGATTTGATCCTTCTCTTGGATTTGTTCCAAGGCATGGTGTGAATTATTATAATGTGAATTTTCAGTATAAACCGCGTCCTGACCTTGAATGGTTGAGATATATACGGTATGAGTTTTTCAATACGATAGTGACTGATCTGGACGGGAACTGGGAAAGCTACCGGAGCTTTACTGCGCCAATCAACTGGCTGCTCGAAAGCGGTGAGAGGATCGAGCTCAATGCCGTCTGGGAAGGTGAGAGAATTGACGAGCCATTTGAGATAGCTGACGGGATTATAATACCAACAGGAACTTATGAATACATACGGTACCGGGTAGAAGGAGATATAGCTTCGAAAAGGAAATTAAGCGGAAGAGTATCATGGTGGTTCGGCAATTTTTACAGCGGTACGCTTGATCAGTACCAGGCAAGGATCAACTGGAAGCCTTCTGCAACTATGACAATGGAGCTTTCAGGTGAACGAAATGTTGCGGAACTGGCAGAAGGAGATTTCGTGCAGAATCTGTACAGCAGCAGGATCAGGCTGAATGTATCGCCCGATTTCCAGATAAACACAACTATCCAGTATGATAATAAATCGAGATCAGTAGGAACGAATACGCGACTCAGGTGGACATTTCACCCCCTGGGTGATCTGTTTATAGTCTATAATCACAACCTGCAGGATATTAACGACCGGTACAGACTCGAATCAAATCAATTCCTGGCAAAGTTCCAGTACGCCTTCAGGAAATGATCTTAATTCCAGAGGATTTTATCAAACGTGAATATTCAGGTTCAGTTGCCGGTCATTCTTCAGATCTGATAATACCTCTCTTAGTTCTTTCCAGTATGGATGATCTTTCGTAAACAATACCGTCTCTATCTTGTCTACCAAGTCTTTGTAATTATCTGTCAGTATCTTTCTCGTATTTAGCCAGTTTCTATCTTCAATATTTAATATACTTAATCCGTATACCCATATTGTGTCGGTATAGGGTATTAATGATTCGACCATCCCGGGAGCATCAGATATATAAGGAATTACAGGGCATACCAGGGCACTGGTTCTTATCCCTTCAGCTTTCAACTGATGCAGAGCTTCTATCCTTCTCTCTGTATCAATTGTGTTCCCCTCAAACAGACTGCGGATTCTATCCTCACTGAATACTGCTGAAACGGAAATAGATGCGTTATCCATTTCCCGGAAAATATCAATATCACGCAGTACAAGGTCAGATTTTGTCAGAATACCCGCGGAAAATCCATTTCTTGATAGAAGCTCCAGAATTTTTCTCGTCTGATAATGTTCTGCCTCACATGGCTGATAAGGATCAGTGAAATATCCCATATATATCTTTTGAGGAGTTTTATCCTTTAACTCTTCCTGGAGCTGACCGACAATATCTTCATGGATCAATATCTCCTCTGACCAATCGGTTTCAGCTTCCGGAAGAACGTAACAATAGTAGCAGTTATGTTCACAGCCGATATATGGATCAACCTGATAATTAAAATTGTCCAATCTGCATTCAGTTATTATAGGCCTTTTTGAGCAGACAGATATTTTCACCGGTCACTCTCCTGTTATTCGGATTATTATATCACAGATATAACTGTACTCTACAAAATGTTATAAAGATTTTTGATATAATCAATATTCTTTTGTCATTAATCGTTATTGATCTCTCCATATTCTCTTGAAAAGAATTTTATACACTGAATCACCATTTATCTTTCAATTGGACTGTATGGATGCTATTTTATGTATAAAACATTACAATTTTGTACAATTTTTGAAATTTTAATCGTACATTGTTCACCTTATTGATTTGAAAAGCTGCTTATTACTTAAGAATCTAAATATTACAGAGGTAAGGAATATGTCCACGGCAATACTGAAAAACACATATGATCTTTTGCTTGAGAAAATAGAATCAATTAAAGTTGAAATCAGAGAAAACAGCCTGAAAATTGAAAAGGCGGCTGATTTTGGGGATCTTAAAGAAAATGCTGAGTACAAGACTGCCAAGGAACACCAGGAATTCCTTTTCAATAAACTTCAGAGATTTGAACAATACATGAACTGCAGAGTGGTCGACAGTAAAAACGTCGATCCTGAAAAAATAGCTTTCGGGACAACAGTAAAAATAGAAGACAGTAAGTCCGGAGAGGTAATTCAGTATAATATTGCCGGCCCGGTCGAGTATGAACTGGAAAGCATGCCGGATGTAGTTACATACACATCACCGCTCGCACAGTTATTGATAGGTAAGAAAAAAGGAGAAGAAGTAGAGATTCAGATGCGTAACAGCGTGGATACCCTGAAGATCCTGGAAATTGGACCTATAGTCTGAATTTACTGTGCATACATCGCTAATATGCTGCAGAAAGATTGAAACCACACATTGCTTAAAATAGAAGTTAAAAAAAATCTAACAAAGGGAACACTGGGATCAGGAAGGCTTGCGGTCAATTTCACTGCAATCTCGTTTCACAGAATGAAATTAGCTTGTTCAGTTCTGCTTTCGTATCGTTTCGGATAGTGGAATGAGCATAGGCATTTACAAGAAACGAATAGGCTTCAGAAAATTTATTTTGAAACATCAAAGCTGTCCCGGCTATAAGCAAGCTTATTGGATTGTTATCGTTATCATATGAGAGACTGACCTTAGCATTCTTTACCGCTTTATCGAAATTGTTGTTCTCAAGATCAATCTGTGCAAGCTTTGTATAAATAGTCGAAAGTATCTCGCCTCCAAGCTTCTCATGTGCACCTCGCGAAAGACTCTCTTTAAATGAATTGTATGCTTCCCCGGATTTTCCAAGGCTCTTAAATGTTACCCCCAGTTGATAGTACAGATATGGATCTTTAGAATTATTCCTTATAGTATCCTTAATCAGCTCTAAATTTCTTTCGGCTCGATTTACACCCCCCTGGCTAGTCTTGTGCATATAACCGTAGTGTAAAAAAATGAGATCTGTTTGTTCTATAGTGCAGCCGGCTGATAATATCGATGGACGAATTTGCTCATGAATGCAGTTTTCATACCGAAATTCAGGAAGGTTTCTGAATAATCGGACACTTGCTAAATCCGAATACTTTTCCATTTCATCCTCTGGTGCCAGATTGCGCTGAATCAGTATAATCCCTGAAGCTTCAGTTTGATCCACAACATTTCTAATACTCTTTCGAGTGCTTGTGGGTAGTTCCTCATCAGCATCTAATACAAGAATCCAATCGCCTTTAGCATAATCGAGGCTGACATTACGCGCCCGGGAAAAGTCGTTTTGCCACTTTATTTCGACTACTTCTGCTCCAAAAGATTTGGCGATCTCCATTGTCTTGTCTGTTGAACCAGAATCTACAGCTATTATTTCGTCAACAATACCCTCAACACTTTTTAAGCAATTCTCAAGGAAATATTCCTCATTCTTCAGAATCATACAAAGTGATAATTTTATATCTGTCATAAGAATGCTCAATTTAGCAGAATGATTCTAACTAATAAGTTTATTAAAACAATAACTATAAATTATTTACCGTATAGTTTTTCATTATAATCGTCAATCAGATGTAGATACTTTAAGACAATGATGACAACATTAAGGCTGCTAAAAAATATTGCAATATTTCTCCTGTCTTTAAATTATTGACTTTGCAAATTGATCTGGTTATCTTTATTTTCTATACATATCTTTAACAAGCTCAAATATCGTAATTGTTGACCGAAAAATCCTGATACTCAATTCCTGCCGGAGGAAACAATGAAGAAAAAAGCACAGAGTATTATAGTTCTGATATTTTTATTGATATTTTCTGCTGCGGCATTCAACTGCAAAACTGAGATAGCAGAACTCCAGTACAGCAAACGGATCATTATAATTAATCCCAGTCTCGGGTATACAAAATCATTTATTTATCTTATTGAGAATAAAATAATCGATATCCCCGATACAGAGTTTGTAGGGATTATTTACGACAAAGCCAATCATCAATATGAAAGAACTCAGGAATACCTTGATGAGAATAACTACCCTTTTTACAGGATCGAGAAAGTAACCGGGAATCTTAAACCTGAGACTCTTTTTCAGCAGAACTCCTGCAGTGAGGATTTTCACAGGATATTCAGCGGATCAGACGGAATTTTATTCCTCGGCGGTCCTGATGTCCCTTCAGGGATATTCGGCAGTAAGACAAACCTGCTGACAAATATTACCGATCCTCACAGGCATTACTTCGAGCTTTCTTTCCTGTTCCATCTTCTTGGCGGCAATCAGAACGAAAGTCTCACACCTTTACTGGAAGAAGACAAAAACTACATAGTCAACGCTTTTTGCCTTGGATTGCAGACAATGAATATTGCGACCGGCGGGACACTCTACCAGGATATCCCCTCAGAAGTTTATGGATTAAAATATGTGGAAGATGTGCTGGATATGGACAAGGAAAATATCCACAGCGGTTATAAGGGGAGGCTATATCCGGGAGAAGGTATGAACTGGTGTAATTTTCACAGGATAAAACTTATAGAAGATACTTTTTTTGTAACAGAAATGGATCTTAATCCAGGCGATCTGCCATATGTCCTGAGCGCCCACCACCAGGCAATAAAAGATGTCGGTAAGAATCTGAAGATAGCAGCCGTATCCATGGACGGCAAAATAATCGAAGCACTCGAGCACACTGAATATGAAAACGTATTCAGCGTACAGTTTCATCCGGAATTCAGTGATTTGTATGATCCGGAAGGTGATAAATTCAAGAACGATCCTGACGATACCGATGAATTCACGTTCAATGAACTACTGATTGAAAACAAAGCTATGGAATTCCACAGGAAATACTGGGAATACTTCAGTTCGCTTTTCGCCCGGTAGTATCTTTCGGGTATTCTTCTGAAAAAGTGCAGCAGGTAAATTACAGTTCAGAAACTCCTGTTGCATAATATTATATGTCATTTTCCGCAGTTATAATGTTTAGAGTTCTTTACAGCAAAAGAATTCCTTCTGATAATTAGAAACACCATCAATTATAGTTAAGTTTGCCGCTTCAGTTTATTTAAACGGGCTTGTATTATGCACCCCGGTAAGAAAGTGTGGTATCCGGCAATAATGATTGAAATGAATCAGTGCTGCCATTGAAGGTAGATTAAGCTATTCAATATTATTATTATGCTTATTTTTTCTGCTGTAAAGCGTTTCTAATGAGCGCTTGATTTTCGAAATATTAGCTTTATCTAATACACCTTGCTTTCTATAAACCATAATCAGTATCAACGCTATTCCAAACATAATCATCCTATCTGAGGGTAAGCTCCGAAAGAACTCCGGCAGAGCGGTAAGTATGATTGCCCCCAGAATAGCACCTTGATAAACAGTACTTCCTCCAATCAAGGGAATCATCAATATAAAAACGCTATGATTAAATCCGAATTTTACCGGCTCCCATAGACCTAAATAATGAATGTCCAGGGCACCGGCAATTCCTGCGAGAAATGATCCCAGGATTAAGGATGCAAGTTTTATCTTAGTTTTATTTATTCCATTAGAAAGTGCAACTTCTTCATTTTGCCTGATGACCGTACAATATAGATTAAACCTCGAGTGCTGGATCATATGAAAAAGGTATATTATTAATATCGTGACAATAAAGACAAACCAGTGTTGAGTAAGAATAGGAACATTCCGCAAACCCAGCGCCCCACCAAGTTCAGGTACATTTATAGCAATAATTCTCAATATCTCTCCAAAACCTATAGTAGCTATAGCAAGATAAAAACCACGAAGCCGGATAACAGGGAGGTAGATAAATAAGCCAATTATACTTGCCGATAGGCCGCCAATCAGCACAGTAATTGGGAATGGGATGTAGCTTATATTCAAAGATACTAATCCTGACGATAATGCGCCAATTGACATTAACGCGCCAAAGAATACCACTAACGATCCGCTGCTGAGTACAATATACATGCCCAAACCGGCTATTGCATTAATGCATATATATGTAAGTATCTGTAAAGTATATGAATCCATGATTTCTATTCTTTGCCCTTATTAAAAAGGCCGCTTGGTTTCAGTATTAATACTATGATCAATAAACCAAATCCAACTGAGTCTGAATATGAAGAAGATATATATCCGGACGCTAAAGATTCCGTAATTCCAAGAAAAAGACTGAAAATTACTGCGCCGGAGAAACTTGTTACTCCTCCTGCTATCATTGCTATCAAACCTTTGAATCCAAGGATAGCACCCATAAAAGGATGCACGTAATTCAGGATTATTCCAATAAATACGGCTGCTATACCTGCAGTGGCAGAAGCGATGAAGAAACTTAACTTTGTAATAAACTCAACATTGATACCCATACTTTGAGCAAGAACAGGATTTTCTGTAGTAGCTTGAATTTTTAATCCAGTCTTAGTACTGGAAATAAACCATCTGAAAAATAGCATAAAAACAAATGCTGAAAATATGCAGACAATACTGGATATCGGAATTTGGAAGAAATTGAAATCAACTACACTGTATTCCAGGAGCTGCGGAAATTTTTGCGGGAATCCGCCAAAATATTTTAAAATCACATTTATTATTACTGTAGAAATTCCGATTGTAACAACAAGCACATTCAAATGCTCTTGTGAGTTCGGATCGCTTATCGAACCAAGAGGGCGGATGATAAAATACACTAACAGTCCTAATAAGCCTGTCAGTATTGCTACTACAGGCAGGACTAAAAAAATATTTCCTTTTAAGAGTGAGCTGATAATGACGGCGAAAAAAGCTCCGGCAAGAAAAATTTCAGAATGACTGAGCTGCACAATACGGAGTACTCCAAAAAGCATCACATAACCTATTGCGATCAATGCATAGGTTGATCCGATAGAGAGGCCGTTTAACACTTGTTGAAATAAGGTAGATAGTGTTTCCATAAAATAATCACATCCCAAAATATTCTGAGATCAAATTGGAAAAATCTCTCTGCGCTTCCAGGTTAGTCCCTTGATACGAAATCTCACCCTTACTGAGAATATATAGAGAATCGACGGTTCTCACGACATTATTGACGTCCTGCTCTGCCAGAACAATAGATACACCTTTTTCGTTTATTTTTTTTAAGCTGTCGAAAACCATATTTGCCGCTATTGGAGAAAGACCGCTGGAGATTTCATCCAGTATAATTAGATCGGGTGATGACAGAAGACACATCCCGATAGCGACATTTTGTTTTTCTCCTACCGATAAAGTGGAGCCCGATTGATCGATACGCTGTTCAAGAATGGGAAAAAGTGATAATATTTCCTCAATTGAAAAGTGCTCTTTTCCTCTTTTCCTTGCAAGCATTTGAGCAAATTTCAAGTTTTCCCTGATACTGAAACCATAGAATATATTATTATTGCTGCTTACAAAAGATATACCCAACTCCGTAATTTTATCTGTTGAAAGCTTTTTCAGATTCTTTCCCTTGTACTTTATTGTACCTGAATATTCTATAAGATTGAGAATGGCTTGAACGAGACTTGATTTCCCGGCGCCGTTTGGTCCCAAAATACCTATTATGCTATTTTCAGGGATGTTAATAGAGGCGTTTCTGACCACAGTATTATAGCTTCTTACTATAGATACATCATCTAAAGTCAATATCATGTCATTCATAATGACCGGTTTTCCTATTCAATGCTGTTGCCGATATATATTTCTTTGACAGATTCATTCCCCCTGATCTCCTCAGGATTACCGGATATAAAATGCTTTCCCTGATTCAAAACTGTCATGTAAGTTGCATGTTGAAAAATAAACGGGATATTGTGCTCAATTATCAGGAAGGTTATCCGATTTTCCGTATTAAGACTTTGAATTATTTCCCCAAACCTGGAAGACTCTTGAAAAGACATGCCGGCTGTAGGTTCATCAAGAATAACCATTTGCGGATCAGATACAACCGCCCTGGCAAGGGTAATAAGTTTTTGCTGATAATGTGTTGCTGCATTAATACCCGAATCAAGGATGTCTTCTATACCAAATCTATTACAAATATCCCGGGCTTTCTGTCTGTCGGGATGACCGAATAACAGGGAAAAACCCTTCCTTATACCGCCTCTTCTTACTGCATCATTTTCTTTTATACCAACTGCTACGTTTTCAACAACATCCAGACCCGGGATTAACTGGGTTACCTGAAATGTTCTTGTCAGGCCGGTGTTTATAATTTCATAAGGATGCAATTTTGTCAGATCATGACCGTCAAAATAAATCTCACCTGAGTCAATATGTCCGATCAATCCGGTAATACAGGATACCAGCGTTGTTTTTCCGGCGCCATTGGGGCCAATCAAACCGTGAATGTCCCCCCTGTTTACGCTGAATGAAAAGTCGTCTAATGCAGAAATTGAATGAAATCTCTTGGTACAGTTTTTAACAGATAACAATTCCATTACTTTTCAAATGGTATTTGAATATATTCACCTTCTCTGATTTCCAGCAAGACGGGTATTTTCTTTGAATCACCGCTTCCCGTGTATGTTAAATTTCCTAAAACACCTTCAAAATCAGTTGTCGAGGCTATCGCCCTCCGAATTGCCTCTCTTGTCATTTCCTCAGCTCTCCCGATTGCATCAGCAAGAATCATGCAGCCGTCATAAGCGTATGCAGAATAGGGAGGGGGCACTAAATCCTGACCATTGATTGCCTGAAATGCAGATATAAAAGTCAGGACAGCAGGACGGTCGGATTTCGAAAAATAGTTTTCTGTAAGTAAAACACCTTCCAGAGCATTGAATCTGGCAGTAGAAAATGTACTTTTATTCGTAAATCCAGCAGTTCCGGCAAACTGTGCGCTTATTCCAATTTCTCTGGCGGAACTAGCAATTAACGGGGCATAGGCTGATAGAGAATTAATTATCAATAATTCCGGTTCCATTGATTTTATTTTTGTCAGTATCGGCCTGTAGTCGGTTGTGTTCGAAGTATGGCTCTCAACAGCAATTATCTCCATATCATGTTCATCCAGAGATCTTCTGTATACTTCCAGAACACTGACAGACCAATCATCATCAGACATATATATTATTGCTGTTTTGTTAACGCCGTACTTCTCTTTCAAAGCCTTTATTAAATAAGGAATATTGTCTGAGTCCACTCTTGTTGACCTGAAAGTCCAGTCATTATATTCACCTTTTGAGGCACTGAACCAATCACCCGTTGAACCAACAGAAATAAGAGGTATTTTCAGCTCATCCAATAGTGCTGCACAGGAAACAGTTGAACCTGTACGCGTAGGGCCAAGAATGGCCAGAATACTCTTGTCGGATGCAAACCTTTTTAGGAGGGCTACAGCTGTAGCAGCGTCACTCCCTGAATCTTCGATTTGCAGATTAATCATCTTGCCGTTTATCCCACCTGATCCATTAATGACAGATACTGCGGTTTCCAGTCCTAATCTATTATCAATTCCGTAAGCAGCTGCCGGACCTGTCTCTGAGACGATCGCCCCGATGTTAATTGTATCCTGCGAATCAGTTTGCCCGGTGCAGTTAAATAAAACCAGGCAAAATAAGAATAAATAAAAAATGAATTTGATATTATACATAACTAATCCTCCTCTTCAAATTGCTCCAATGAACCTAAATTACAAAAAACAACAATTGCTTTTGCTGTTTCGCCGCTTCTTGCCGATACAAAAGCATGCGGTACATTAGAATTGTATGCTAATGTATCACCTTCTTTTAGATTAATTGGTTCCTGTATCTGGTTATCTCTTGAATAATAATAGTCCAATTCCCCGGAAATTATTACGATGAATTCTTCCCCTTCATGTCCATCGGTTCCTTCCTTTACGTCAAGATGGTAGTCAACTTCAAAATAAGTAGGCTGCATAAACTTTAGGATATTGGTATCCAATTCATAGTATTTGTACTTTCCTCTTTCACTTAATAGCTGATGTCTTTTTCCTCCAGTGCCGAACCTTTTGCGCTTCTCGCCCTTTTCAAAGTATTTTTCTTTCCTTGTTACTGCGAAATGGGATCCATCTGGATTTGAAACATCCTTTATAATTGTACCTAAAGGAACACTCAATACCTGGCTGATAAGTGCTAAGTGGATCATGTTTGGGTAAGCTTCATCTTTTTCAAATTTCTCAAGCTGTACATGTGATAAAATATGACCATATCCATAGTCATTGATCTGTTCTGCAAGTTTTCTTAATGACAAACCCTTTTTTTGACGGATCTCTGTTAAAGATCTCCCTATACCCATTTTGCGATAGAAATTTTTCAGAGTACCTTGATCTATAGTCTTTGAATCCATGTCTTAAAATCCTCATCGTTTATTTACGCCGTAATATACCAAGCACGCTTTTGTTTTTCAAGTAAAAACTTTATAAATCTAAAAAAAAGCTTGACAACAGTCAAAAAATAATATATATTTACGCATCTTTTACAATGTAAAGTAACATATGAAGCCGGATGTAATTATTAAAGTATTCTTCTTAAACCATATTAAATCAATAACTTATCCTGGGAGGTGTAATATGTCTGAATTCAACTTCAACAATGAATTTGAACCAATTGGCCGGAGTGTCATCAAGTCGGTTCTTGAAACTGACTACGGGCCCGATTGTTCATTCGATGGAATTGGAGGTCATGGCCCGCAGGATCATCATGGCGGTACTCATGATCAGGTAGTTCTTTTTAACAAGGGTAGAAAGGAATCCCATGAAATATTCCGGTTCTTCGAAGATATATAGGCCGGAGGGGTCACAGACCTGGGCATGTCGGAAAAAGGCCCAGCTTTTTTAATATAGTTCTTTATCAATAAAAACAGGTCACAATAATTAACTGCATAAGGGGGTAATAATGTTTAATATTGATAATTCCTTTTTAAAGGATAACAGGATTAACGTTGAAGATTTAATGTTCGCAGTAACTTTCACCTGTAATCGACGATGCAAACATTGCTACATAAGTTCAGATTGGCTCAATACCAAATCCGAGTTTTGTCTTAACGAGGCAAAGGCATTAATCAATAGTTTCGGCAGAGAAGGTCTTTCCAGGGTCACAATTCTTGGCGGTGAGCCTTTTTTATACTCGAAAATCAATAACCTTATAGTATTCCTCCAGAATTATAATATCGCAGAAAAGCGTATTGCCACAAACGGTCAGGAATTGAAGTATTTCAATTTTGATGAGATCCAGCCTGATCATCTGGATCATATCTCTTTCAGTTTTGAAGGACACAATTCCGAATTGCATGACGATATCCGGGGGGCAGGATCCTTCGGCAACGCAATTTCCAATATGAATACTTTTATGGAAAAAGGATTTAATGTCAGGGTTACTTTTACTGTAACTGCAAAAAACCTGCCTTATGTAAAGGATGCAGTATATTTCTTTAAGAGCAGGGGAATATCTGAATTGAACTTTCATTTAATCTCAATGATCGGTAATGCAGAAAAACACCCGGAATTGCATGTCAGGCCGGATGAATGGGTTTCACTTTACAGCGATATGCATGGCCTTAGAAATCTTTCCGGAATGACATTGAGAATCCCGCCGATGTATGTGACTGAGGATGAATATGAAGAACTTAAACTTGCCGGATACAGGAACTTGATGGCTGGATCATATTCAACCGGGAGGCAGGGGCATAGAATTTTGATCTATCCAAATGGGCGTGTATATGTATCCTGTGATCTGACGGGTACAGATTACCATATTGCAGAATATTCTAACGGAAAGTTTTATCCCAATATCAACAGTAAAAACGAATTATCAGTCTGGAAAATGAATATGGATCATCCATCGTTGTCAGCAAAACTCAGAAAATTGAATAATAATGGTTATATTCCACTTTCTGTCTCGTACAAAAAGACTTTAAGTTATTAGACATTTAAGGTATATTGAAAAATGAATCTCAAAGGTTCTTCACGAGAATAAAGCATTTATAAAATGTTGACATTGAGTTAAAAACTAATTACCTTTTTCGAGGCCGGTTTCCTTACCATAGCGAAATCGGCCATATGCTTACTTGTAACTCCTATTCTAATTATCTCAGGATTTGAACTAATTCTATTCTGCCTGATATCGATCTGATTCCCTTATTTTAATATACAGCATTTTATCATTTCTAATAAACATCGGGAATGTTATGGAAAACAAGAATGAGAATGTGTGGACGACCAGGTATGTTTTCGAGCTTAAGAATTCAAAGAAAGTATTTACTATAAGAATAGACAAAGAAACATACAAGATCATTCTTCCGGAAAGGGATGTAATTCCTGAATGGGCAGAGCTGGAATATTCAAAATGCACAAAATGCCCTCTTGATAAAGAAACAGATCCTTATTGTCCGGCAGCTTTAAGTATAGTCGAAATAATTGAATATTTCCGGGATTCCGTATCGTGGACAAAAGCAGGTATCTCTGTAGAAACAGACAACAGGTCGGTCTTCAGACATACAAGCCTGCAGCTTGGGATCAGCTCGCTTATTGGGATACATGTATCAACAAGCGGTTGTCCGGTATTCGGTAAATTGAAGCCGATTGCCCTTTTTCATTCCCCGTTTGCTTCAGCAAAAAAAGTTGTGTTCAGGACATTATCAACGTATCTTCTGGCGCAGTATTATCGTAAACTCAAGGGGAAGGAACCGGATTGGGACCTGGAAAATCTCGAAAGATTCTACAACGAGATCCATGAGGTAGACAAAGATTTTTATATTCGTCTGAAGAAAACAAAGGTAATAGATGCAAGTACGAATGCGCTGAATGTTTTGGATACGTACACGAATTTCGTCCTGTTCGAAATTAAGAACCAGGCGTTAAAGGAATTTGAAAAACTGATGTCGGAGTACATTGACTATTGATAGAGAATACAAAAAGGGGTCTATATGGAACCTGAAGATAAAATACAACCGGAGAAGAGACCGGGCAATATGCTGGGGGCTGGAATTGCTATCGGTGTCGGTGTCGGTGTGGCAATCGGTGTTGCGCTGGATAATCTGGCAGTCGGAGTTGCTGTTGGAGCAGGTGTCGGTGTGATATTCGGCCTGGCAAGAGATCAAAAGCGCAAATAGAATACACGTTTTCCTGTCGACTAGTACTCGTCTTTAGCCATTGTTCCTGCTAAAACGTAACTTGTACTCATAGTGGTCATAAGCACAAGAGTCTTGATGATCAGCCATATATTTGTTTTACCGCCATCAATGTAACCCATTATAGAAACAACAAGCATACCTAGAACTACAGGAAAAGCAGTTAATATGAACACACATCTGCGTTCAACAGGTTTATGGTATAACCAGACCAGTAAGAACGTCCAGCCCATCATCAGTGATGCACCAATTCCCAAAATCAATCTAACCTGAAGATCCGGATCAAAATCAATATTTCCGGTTAATAATCCGAAAATCCCGGGAACAAGCAGTCCAACAGTCCACAAGGCATCTGCAGCTATACCCAGCAGGCATGTTGTTTTTAGAAAAAGCATCTTTTTCTGAAAATCCATTTTCTTCCCTTATTACTTAAGCAGTTCAGCTATTTTCGGGCGTGTGGTTTTAATCCTCTCATAGTCTAAAACCAGCCCGAACGTTTTCAGGGATGCGCTGATACCGTCATAAACCGGTTTAACAGCATCAAATGGAACCATAATCGACTGCAGTGGAGTGGAGCCAAAATTATTCTTTGCTTTTTTATCCGCACCTTTTTCAAGCAGAGCTTTTACTATCTCTGTACGACAGAAAAATGCTGCAAGATGCAGGGGTGTTGATCCGTCTTTGTTAGCGATTGTAAGATCGGCCCCAGCTTCGATAAGAGTCTTTGCCGCTGCCGTCTTTCCGAATGTTATCGCAATTATCAGTGGAGTAGAACCGTATTCGTCAATGATATTCAGATCGGAACCTGCATTAATATGCTGCTTTACTGCTTCAACATTTCCCTGCAGAGCTGCGAGTTGGAGGCTCACAGACGGGGCTTTGGTTTCGTTGTCAGGATTGTTATTTTCGCCGCATCCTGCAGCGCAAAGCATAATTGTTATCAGAAATATAGTTATTACAGAATTCATATTTATTTTCTCCTATATTTGATTTTAGTTTTGATCCCACAATGATAGAAGGTCACAAACATGTTACTGACGATATAAGTTAAAAATGTCAGTAATGCGTATTTCATTAATGAAGGAATGGCAGTATTCAGCATGATTAGAGCTATACACCCCATTACAATAGTATGAATTATATAGACGTTATAAGAATTCCTGTTCAGCAAATTTAAGATCTTCCCCTGCCTATCAAGAAAGGTCCGGAATGTATTAATTATGAGGTACAGAAGAGAGAGCAGTGAGACGTGAAAGCTCAGCCATCTCAATAGCGTGTCAACGATCTCCGAGTAAAAATAAACTCCGGGAAATACAAAGGACTGTATATAAAAAACTCTGTAAAAATAAACTGAGATCACAGTAATAATGAATAATGCTATAAAAGTCTTATTGAATTCATGTACACGGCCAAAAACTTTTATCCTGCAGAAAAATGCACCGAGGAGAAACATCAGGAAATAGATCATCAGCCTTTCATTCTGAAAATCTATCAGGATAGTTTTAGTCCATCCTTCAAGGTCCATAATATCCATTAAAATGCTGAATACCAGCCCCAGGATAAATACAATTGATACGGCTGTTTTCAATCCTATCTCAGGCAGTTTCAGTTTTATTTTTGAGATACCCAGGTAGATCATATCGAACATGAAAAGGACCGGAAGGAACCATAACCAGTTTTGACTCCAGTTCCCGTTTGTCCAGTGGAAGTAGGTTGTCCAATTTTCCTGGGGAAGTCCCCGGGAATATAGAAAAATGATCTTGTATATCGGGATTAATGTCAAGACTGCTATCATCCAGGGGATAATAAGCCTTCTGAACTTGGTCTTAATGAATTTCCATCCGCTTTTCGATCTCAGGGATATAGGAGTAAGATATCCCGAAATAAAAAATATCGTTGACATGACAAATATATCTACGATCAAGTGCAGACGTCCTGCAAGATCAGTCGTTGAAGGATCATCCACTATCCAGAAGAATGCCCAGACACCGCTGCTTTCATATACCCCGCCGGAATGAACGAGAACTACCAGGAATATCATGCAAGTCCTGAGGTTGTCTAAGAAATATATTCGTTTGTTCTCTTTCATTTAGTCTGTCCGGTTCATTATCATTGAATCTCAGCAATATACTGTATGCTAATTTTGCGGCAGCCTGTTTATACTGTAATATGCACCTATAGCGAAGACTACTGCCAGCAGGAATAAATATCCCGAACCGGCCCAGAGGTTGAAGTATTTAAAGAAATCGATCATCGAGCTCATGAAAACAGATAAATTTCCTCTTAAGTGGCTTATCCAGAGTATCATCGGAAAAACCACCGAAGGTAT
>JANQEH010000092.1 GCA_028278455.1 bacterium | reverse complement strand
AATAATTTTCATCTACCCTCAGAACTGAGGTCACCCAGACTTCTCTGGAATCCTTTCCTTCAGGAAGAAATCCGGATCTGTTAGTGATTTGGAGAGGATCATCGCTGCCTGAACAAATAGATAGTATGGAGGAATTCCCTTTCAATCTTTCGAGAAATGTTATTCCGTCAGCTCTTGTTTCGCTGTTCAATGAAATCCTTACTATCTGATCCCTGTCATATCCCATATTCATTGTTTTTATAAAGTTTATCTGTTTATATACAATCCCGCTTGAAACTATCAGCGCGATAGAGATACTGAATTGAAATAATACAAGAAACTTCCTTGTCAATGCCCCTTTAGCAGACGTTTGAAAGCTGCCCTTTAGAACAGTAATCGGATTGAATCCCGATAGAACCAGAGCAGGATAACTACCGGAGAATATCCCAAGCATAATTAGCAGTCCCAACATCCACACAATGGTATCTGAGGCAAGAATCTTTACTATAGAAAGATCCATATTATAATATGAATTAACATAGAATGATCCGGCTATCACAATGAAAACCGCTATAATAAAGGAGAAAAAACACAGGAAAACAGATTCACCCAGGAATTGATAGATAAGTTGTCTTTTTCTTGCCCCTGCAACTTTTCGCAGTCCAACCTCTTTAGCTCTTCCAAGTGAGCGAGCTGTTGCTAAGTTCATGAAATTAAAAGCTGCAATGAAGATAATTAATATTGATACCGCTATCATAGAATAGACATATCCCGCATCACCCCTGTTAAGATTGTTAGAGTCAAAAATTATATTACTGGAGTGAAGATGAACATCGGTTAATGGTTGATGAGTTACTGAAAAAGATTCTCTAACTCCGTGATTTCTTATCACCTGTGTTAATTTTTCGTCCAGAATCTGTTTTGAGGATTCATCATTTAGCAAAACATATGTCGGGAATGCTATCCAGCCCCAACTCCTGATCCTGGCTCCGAATCCTGTTGTAGTATCTGCGACAAGCAGTGAGACCATTACATCAAATTTCATATGTGAATTAACCGGAGTTTCCTTTAAAACCCCCGTAACCGTAATCGGTATTCCCTGGTTTATAAATTGTTTTCCGACCGGATCGGGATCTCCAAACAGCTTACGGGACATCTCCCTGGTAACTACTGCCTTATTTGGTTCTGCAAGGGCAGTATTTCTATCTCCTTCTTCAAGCTCAAAATCAAAAATCCTGAATATCCCGGGATCGACAAACGCGAAATCTGAAGAATATATCTTTCTGTCTTCAACAGTCATCGGGACTCGGCCCCTTCGCCATATCCTGACCGATTCTTCAACTTCGGGTATTTCCTGCTTTAATACAGGGGCAAGAGCTGCCCATGTTATCCCCGCCGGTGTCTGGTTAGTTCCGAAGCTTTTATCGATCAGAAGTATCTTGCATATCCTGTCCGCCTTGTCATGGAAAGTATCGTATGACAGTTCTTTCTGGACATACAGAAAGATCATTATACTTGCAGCCAAACCTATAGAGAATCCGAAAATATTAATAAATGTATGTCCCCTGTTTGTTTTTAAATTCCTTAACGTGATCTTTAGATAGTTTTTAAACATTATAATGCTCCTTGCTAATGAATACTTGATGATCTTAGGAACAGTCCTGAGCGTCTGTCTCCAATACCACAGTACCGCCTTTATCTTGCTTTGAGAATCAGCGATCTCGAGGAATTCCTCACCAAAATCCCCTACACACGATAGATCTTCATCATGTTCCGAGATAAGATTTAGTATCCGTTCCGCCAGGTATGGAGGTATGTTCTTTATTTTATGCATTGATTAACCGATCAATCGAATGCGTATTTTGAAATTCCATCCCATAACATATCATACATATCCCGTGATAACTTCAGCGCTTCCATCCCTGCTGGAGTAATGTTATAGTATATCTTTCGTCTTCCTCTCCTGCGCTGAGTACTCTCTCCCACGGTTTTTGTTACAAGTCCTTTCATTTTCAACTGTTTTAATGCACTATACAAATTACCGTATGAGAACTCTTTGTTTATAAACAGTGACACATATTGCCTGATTTTCACACCGTATGCCTCGTCTTTCAGCCTCCAGATCGAGATCAATAATATTTCTTCAGTCTTGGTCAGTTCCATAGCAGATCTCATTATAATTAATATTACTGGATTTCAGTAAAAAACAACATGTTTAATTAATACTGAAATTCAGTAAAAAAGTTTCAATGCGTTTTTACCTGCTTATATGCAATTTTTTGCGAATATTATGGAGATTATATAGACTGCAAAGAGGAAATTGAATAATTATTCAATAGAACGGTCAATATTTCTTATTCTCTATTTCTGATTCAGCTTTCTTAAAAATTCACCCAATTTCATATCATGAGCGACCAAATGACTGCTGTACCAATCTTCAACCTGCGATCTTATTGTCCCGTTAAGCTTAATATTCGAACCATGGCTGATTAAAGCCTTTGAGATGATTTTTATATTATCGCTATATATCCTGTGTTCTTTTACATGTTGTTTTAGATACGGATACCTGTATTTTTTCATCAGTCTTTCTTCTGCATCATTGTGAACATTTACAATATCTTCAAGTCTTTCCATTGCTAGTTTAATATCACTAAGTGAAAATCCCAAATCAACAAGTTTTAATAGTTTATTCAAATGAGTTAGAATTTTTTTGTGCTGATTATCAAGATTTGGCACACCAATTATCAGTTCATCTGACCATTTCAGCATTCTGAGAAACTTTCAATTTTAATTGTTGATTAAAAATCATCATTTTTCGTACATAAATCCTCCAATAATAATCGTGCAAATTTCATACCTCTACTATCATGTGAAACTAAATCTTTAAATTGATTGAAAGTTTCTAAAATAGAGTCATAACAAAAATGGTGGAGACGGTTAATGCATCTCCACCATATTAAAATTCAGGATATATTAAAAACTGCTGAAATCATCATCATTAAGATTAATCAATTCATCTTTTACAACACTGCTGCTAACCGGAACAGATTTTTTTACACCCTCAGGAGCTACTTCAATATCGTTTTTAATCTTTGTCTGAATTTCTCTAAGATCAAACCTTTCTACCATTCTTTTCAGTTCACCTGCCTGACTCGAAAGCTCCTCAGCGGCCGCGGCTCCTTCTTCAGCATTTGCTGTATTAGATTGTGTTACCTGGTCTATTTGTCCAAGAGCGCTAGTTATCTGCTCGATTCCCTGAGCCTGTTCATTTGATGCGGTTGTGATTTCAGCGACTATATCGCTGACTTTTGTAATTCCTTTCACTATTTCTTCAAGTGCCCTGGCAGTTTCATCGGCAATACCTGTTCCGTTTTCTACATTCTTTACCGATCCTTCTATAAGTTCAGTTGTCTCTTTAGCAGCTTCTGCACTCCTTTGTGCGAGATTTCTTACTTCTTCAGCGACAACCGCAAAACCTTTACCGTGAACTCCTGCCCTTGCAGCTTCGACAGCCGCGTTGAGGGCAAGAAGGTTTGTCTGGAAGGCGATCTCATCTATCACCTTGATGATCTTGGATATTTCATTGGATGATTCATTTATATCTCCCATTGCGATTACCATCTTCTTCATCTGCTCATTGCCGGTTTCGGCAATATCCTTTGCTTTATTGGAAAGTCCATTAGCTTCTGATGCATTCTCCGCATTTGTTTTTGTCTGAGAAGCGATCTCAGTGATCGAGGATGATGTCTCCTCCAAAGAGCTTGCCTGTTCAGTTGCTCCCTGTGATAGAGACTGGCTTGTATCTGATACCTGCTGTGCACCTGATGTTACCTGATCCGATGAGGTTTTCACCTGACTGAGTATCTCGTTTAGTGAATCTAAAGTCGTATTTGTTGCATCTTTCATTATAGCGTGGTCGCCAGTGTAATTACCGGTAACCGATACATCCAAATTACCTTTTGCCATCTCTTTAAGACACTTTACAGCTTCATTTACAGGCTTGAGAATATTCTCTATAGTATTGTTCATTCCATTAATGATCTCTCTGAATCCACCCTGAAACCTGGTAGAATCACCTCTTTTTTTCAGGTTACCCTTCTCTGCTGCCTCAGCCAGCATAACACCTTCATCAATAAGTAATTTTATCGAATCTCTCATAGATATCATAGACATGCCAAGAACATCTTTCTCGGAAGCTGCTTCGACAGTAACTTCAACATTACCTTCTGATATCAATCTAGCAGCATTAGCCTTTTCTTTCTGGTTATTTATCATATCTCTGAATGAATCGGCAAGAACGCCGATTTCGTCTTTGCTGTCAATATCGATATTCTGTTCGATATCACCAATTGCCAGATTGGTCGCGGCATCGGTGATTTTTGAAAGAGGTTTGACCAGGGATCTTATAATGACAAACGCAAAGAAAATACCTAATATGGTAGCGATTGCACCGATAACAAGAATTATAGCTTCGGATCGTAAATTGGATGCCTGAATTCTTGGTCCAAGTTCATCCTGCAAACCTTTTACATTAAGCTTCAAATCTTCGATGTTCGTAGCGATCTGAGGACCGATCACGTCTAATTTATTATGTTGGATTTCATTACGATCATGTATTATCTGTACAAGTTCGCCAAATGTCTTATGATAAATATCCTTTACGTTTTTTACTTCCGTGAGCAGTTTTCTGCGGGTTGGATTCTGTAACTCTTTATCAAGAACATCCAAATTTTCCTGCATTAAATTAAACTCATCATCCACTCTTTTAGCAGCGTTTTCATCATTTGTATCAAGAAATTTTGACATATACAATCTGGCAAGAAGCAGATGTTTCATTGCTATACCGCTGTTATAAGCTGCTGACATATCATTATCTCTTTCTGCAGTGACCATAATCTCCGTTAGCGATTTTTCCATAAAAGGCCCCTTTACATCAAGAATATCATAGACACGTTTATCCCGTTCTACTCTAGATTCCATGATCTTTTTAAAACCGCTATTATAGTTTTCGAGTTCATGGATAATATCATCGATGATCTTCTCCTGTTCAGGATCATGGATATCTTCCTTAACCTCATCTGCAAGCTTATGGGTTAATTCATAATATTCATGATACTGCTCTTTGTCTTTCTCACTGCCTGTTATTTGAAAATCCTTTACATTCATTCGGACCATCAACATATTTGCCTGAACCCTGCCGCTACCGTTTGTTATGCGGGCTAGACCGCGGTACTCTGTGAATCCGTCAGAAGCGGTTACTAGTGCATTATATGCAATATAACCTACAATGATAAGGACTCCTATGACAGTACCGAATCCAATTGTTATCCTTTTCTTAACTGTTAAATTCTTAAACATGGTTGGCTCCTCAAAAAAGATATTTTTGGCTTTTTCATTCGAATATTAATTAAAAGAAAATCTTAGAAAGTAAAAATAAAACCGGTATGAACTCTGAAATTCGAAGTCACATCACTTTCCTCTCCATTGAAGTATCCCGTCCTCCAATTCGATAATTCAACTGCAAAGTTCGTTGATTTCGTTACAGGAAAAAAGACATTCCCGAAAACACACATATTGGAGTCCCTGTTACCTACATTAAGATCATCTCTATCCGGATCGTCAACACCTCCTCCAAAGCTGAAACGTACATTCTGATGATTTGTAAATACAAGATTTACCCATCCACCTCTGCTATTAATCTCTGTATCTAATGTAGTGTTGTATCCCTGACCGATCCCTGAAAGGTACTGGCTGAGTGTTTGCCCAACGAAAGCTTCGCCTTTCAGTTCAACCTGCTTATTGATTTTGAACTGATAAAAGGCTGCTACGGAATATGAATTATAATAATTCCTGTTATCGTCCGGACCTGTTTCCATCCTTCCGTAGTGGCCGGAAATACCGATATTCACTTTGTTGGAAAGCTTGTATGAAATACGGCCCTGCATAGTTGGAAAAACATTGTCTTCTCCGTCATCGACTCCATCTCCATCGGTATCACCTGCAATGTTTCTGGAAGCAGCACCTACAACCTCAATACCGTCTGATACTTTGTTTCCTACCTGTATCATTGGACGTCTGTATCCGGGATTACCGCTGTTCCACAATACGGTATAATTCAGTGTAGTAGGAGCAAGTGGAGCTATAATATCATAAGCCTGGCCGGCAATTATGAAATATTTCTCTCCTTCGATCTTTAGATATGCCTGTCTCAACATTAAATAATTCTTGTTTTCATCCGGACCTTTGTAAAAATCAACCTCAACCTTTGCCGAGATCTTCTTTCCATTCTGTTCATCCATGAAGAACTGAGCACCAAGGCGTGTCTGCCTTGAAGTCATATTGAATTCTCCATCTCTTTTACCACCTGCAGGTACCTGATTTACCCAGTTAACAAAATTACCGTTATTTGTTCGTGAATTATCATATGCAATATCGAGCTTAAAAAAACCGTACGGTTTTATTTTAGCACCTTCAGATTGCGCATGTGAATTTGAATGCAAACCATTTGAAATCAAAACAATTAATAGTAGTAGATATCTGATTAGCTTAATCATTGGTCCTCCTTAAATGTCGTTTCATACGATTAATTACATTACTGCGTACAATTTTCTTTTATCATAGTTAATTCCTGACCAAAAAGCAATTTTGCCGTATCAAGAATTATGATGACTTTCTCTGTCACCTTCCCGAACGCCTTAACATATTTATTTTCATTACCCCCGGCAGTCATTGATGGGAGTTCGATATCTGTATGAGCAATATCAATCACCTCTGAAACACTATCAACAATCAAACCTACATCAACCTCATTAATATGCACCACGATTATTGTTGTTCTCTCATCATATTCCCTTTCCTGAATTCCGAATTTTAACCTGATATCCATAACAGGAATTATCTTTCCCCTTAAATTTATTACCCCTTTAACGAAATGAGACATTTCAGGTACAATTGTGATCTTCTGAATCCCTATAATCTCTCTGACACTTCTTATCTCTATGCCAAATTCTTCATTACTGATGGGAAAGGTTAGATATTTACCCTCCTGGCCGTCTTCTTCCTCAAAAACCTGAGGTTCGGTCAATTCAAGCTCTTGCATTGTAGATCTCCTTTAATCGTTTTGAAATATTTTACCTGCTATTCATATTGTTTTGAGTACATTCTCAACTGTGAATCAGTATGTGTTGAAGAGTTTTTATTCTGAACTTTTAATAATTATTGTATCAATCCTGTAAGGAAAATATTCGTTTGCTAGTTTAAATAGCAGCAAAAGAAGTCCGAGGCGTATAGAAAACTTTTGAATCTTAAGAAATTATGTAAGATTAGCTACCCTGCTCATGATAATTCTTCATCATCAAACTAAAAAATACTTTAATAAATTTCCCGGAGTCTTCTATTTATTGCCTCACGGATAAATCAGGTTTTAATGGATTACGTCAGTTTCATTTTTGGAAGATCAATTATCAGTAATATTTAATATTGATGTTTAAGCGATATTGGATATTCAGGCAAGTAATATGCCAAACATATTATTGACAGAACAACGTCCTCTTATATTATTGTAGGATAAAGAGTTAAGAAAGATAGGATTAGATAATACAGCATATAGAACAGAAATCCATAAATGCGAATGATTCGCATATTGCTGTTTTCAGGACAATAAAATCTGTACAATAATCAGCAATATAAGTAGTGTGATTCACATATTAGTTGTCAAGAAAACCGGGTATACGTTTGATCTCGGGTAAGAATATATACAATATTTACAGAATTACCAGCGTAAATGTCAGGTAATTCACAATCAATATATAATTGTTTCAATTATAATACTGAAATACCCTCCAGGCATTCTTCTATAGTTCATCATTATCAAAGTAGTATTAGATTTTCAAACTCCCTATCAATTTGAATCAGGATTAACTATCCTAATTTCTGGATGCGTGAAATTAATCTCTATACAGTTTTACTCAAACCTAAGATCTTTTACCATTTCCTCATCTGATCATTCATACTGCTTTATAATTTTGGATTTATTCTTAATCGAAATCACCTAAATTTGCGAACCGGCCGGGCCTTCCCGGAATTGTACTTCTCCTGTCGTATGAGGATATTGAACCATTGAAAAAACAGGATCCTGGAAATAATAAGCCTGGTCAGATCTATCATTTCCTAAAATAGGGAACCGGTTGTGAACTCACTTCCGTTACCGGCTGCAGAGGAAATACTTAAGAGTAAATTATCTTAATGAATCAGCAAAAGGAATTGTGAGTTTAGACATAAAAAACTCCAAATCTAACGTCAAGGTTGAGAACTCAAGTTAAATGAAAGGAATTTATATTTTCCGGAGTACTATGCAATAGAAATACGGTATACTCATGAAAAGTTATTTCTACCAAGATCCGATTTCGTATATAGGTAGTCACTTTATCCTGATCTCTCCTTTGAGGCGGTTTAATTCTATCTGTGCTGTCTTAGCGAGATATTTTGCATTGATCAAGCTCGATTGGGCCCGGTTATAGTTTATCTGAGAATCCCTGAATTCAATAGAATTTGCGCTTCCTAACTGAAATCTCTCCTGCTGAAGGGTAAGATTCTGCCGTGCTGCCTGAATGTTTTGTTGTTCCAGTCTTACTTTTTCTGTGGCTTTATAGAAATTCATAAACTTTTCTCTGACAAGACCTTTTAGCCTGTTTAGCTCATCCTGATGAGCTAATTCTCTGTTTTTGAGATCGATCTTTGCATTCTGTAAGGCCGTTCTTCTCCTGAATCCGTCAAACAAGTCGTATGTAACAGAAAGAAAAATTGAATTATCCGAGCTCTGTGTTTCAATATCTCCGTCATATCTACCGCTCGAAACTGTCCTGTCGGTATACCCCAGATTAGCGTTAAGAGAGATATTCGGGAAATATTGTGATTTTGAATAACGTACATCCTGTTCTGCAAGAACAAGATCTTTTATAACAGCAATATAAGGAGTATATTTCTCTTCAGCCAGCCTCATCACGGCATTAAGGTCCGGTTCCTCTATTTCCAATTCAATATCATCTACAGGTAAAAACATGAAATCAGGTTCTTTTCCAAGCAGTATATTCAGGTCTTTATAAGCAATGTCAAGTTCGAGCTCTCTGTCCAGTAATGCCGAGACATCATTATTGAATGAGACCTGGGCGTTCAGCAGATCTGTAGTTGAAGTGCCCCCGATTTCATTGCGGGCCCTTTCCCTGTTTAGTCTTTCTTCAGAAACATCCCGTGATGCACGGGCTATGTCGAGAAGTTGTTTTTTCTGAATAAGATCGTAATAGGAGTTTAATATCATGATAACATTGTTTTCGATAGTAATCCTTGCCTGTATTTCTCCAAGTATGGCAAGCTCGATATATCTTCTTCTGTCAATAAACATTCTAAATCCGTCAAACAGGGTCCAGTTCATATTAATCTGTGCACCATAACTTCTGGTATCGGAATCACCGAAACTGAATGGTGAATTAGTAGTCTGGCTTGAACTGCTCAGTGTATAATTTCCGGTACCACTGATAACCGGCAGCAATCCGGCCCTTCCCAGGCCTTTATTATTATCAGCGATCTCCGAAACATTCCTGGCAATTCTTATTCCGTAATTGTTCTGTAGTCCGATAGAAACAATCTCATCCGGGGTTATAACCTGTTGTGCCTTTAAAGGAAGTACTGATATCAGGAAAATCAATATTGTCATAGTATTTATTCTATTCTGCAACATTTATAGCCCCCTCTAATGATTCCGGATTAAGATACCTTGTTTCCCTCACAGCAGGTTCGACCTCTTCCGGCTCCGGTTTGTTTCCGGTAAGGATATAAACTGCAAAAACTCTGATACTGTTAATTACTAAGTAGAGTGCAGGAAGTATTATAAGGAGAATAAAGGTTCCGAATAACAGACCATAGGCAACTGATACGGCCATTGGTATCAGGAACTGTGCCTGCCGGCTGGTCTCGAAAATTATCGGCGCCAGACCAAAAGATGTTGTCATGGTTGTAAGCAGAATAGGTCTTAATCGTGAAAGACCTGCATTATAAACTGCATCGAATACTTTTTGCCCTTCTCTTAGATTCCTGTTTATTTTATCTACGAAAACTATACTGTCGTTTATTATAATTCCCGAAAGGGCGATGATACCGTATATGGAAAGAGAATTCACCTGGATCCCCTGAATCCCGTGTCCCCAGATCGCTCCGAGAATACCGATTGGTATCAGACTGAAAACTGCAACAGCCTGCAGATAAGATCTGAAAACAAGAATAATGAGGATAAACATCCCACCCAGAGCAATCGGAAATGCTCTTGCCATAGATTGAGAGGTTTTCGCTTGATCACGAGACTGACCTTCAAAGGATACTCGTACACCATTGACCTGGCTGAGAACTCCGGGAATCACCTCATCCTGGATCTCAGCAAGTATGGGCGGAAGATCATCTCCAACATTTGCCAGGTTAGCCTCAACCTTGATCTCCCTGTTGCCGTCAAACCTGTTTATTACTGAAACACCCCTCAATATGCTGTAATCTGCAAGCTCGGTAAAAGGATATTCGGAACCGTCAGCCATTTTGATCCGCATATTTTCTATATTCCCTATAGACCTTCTGTCCTCTAATTTATATCTGACCCAGATGCGGATTTCATCTTTTCCTCTCTGAATACGCTGGATTTCCTGTCCGAAAAATCCCTGCCGGACCTGCCGTGCAATATCTTCTAATGACAATCCAAGTGCATAAGCCCGGTCTTTAAGAACGATGTTTATCTCTCTCCTGCCTTCCTGTTTACTGTCCGTCACATCTTTCAGAGAATTGAAATTATTCAATTGTTCAACCATAAGATCCCGGGCTTTTGACAACTGTTCTATATCATTTCCAAGTATGCTGATGGATACCGGCTTGCCGAAAAAACTGGTCCTTCCATAACTTATATTCTGCACCTCAGGGATCGGACCTACAAGTTTTCTAACCTCATTTGCAATAATATAACTGTCCAATTCACGGATCTTCCCGTCGAGAAGCTGTACGGTTATTCTTCCTGTATGACTTCCAGAATCACCAAGGTCGCTTGTACCGATATCCCGTTTTATTCCTAGAACAATATCTCTGCCGTCAGCTCTTTCCTTCTTTAGTTCCTCATTTGCTGTCCAAACAGCTCTTTCAATCTTTTTAAGTATTCGGGAAGTATCATCTTCCTGCCGTCCAGGGACAAGTGAAATGTTTATTGGCAGTGTATCTCCATCAATGAATGGAAAGAAAGTAAAACCTATCAAGCCCCCTCCAAGAAGGCCTATTGTCAATAGTATAAAGAAAACGGGGATCACAATGGTTATCCATTTATACTTCAGTGCGGTCCTAAGAGATGGAGCATATACCTTGTTCGTATAAGTACCAATAATATTATCAATAGCATTTCTGACTTTTGATCCTTTATTATTGAGGGCTTTAGAGTGTGCCAGATGTGAGGGGAGTATAAGAAATGCCTCAATCAGTGAAAAGAACAACGCAGCGATAACTACTATTGCCATGTGCCAGATAAACTTTCCCAGAAATCCGTCCAGAAAAAAGAAAGGAGTGAATGCAAGTATAGTTGTCGTTACTGAAGTAGTAACAGGCCCGAGCATTTCAACAGTCCCATCAACTGCCGCCTTATGTGCCGGTTTTCCTCGTTCTGCATGTTTATAGATATTTTCACCAACAACAATGGCATCGTCAACAAGAATGCCGATAACGACTATCATTCCGAAAAGCGAAATAACATTGATCGTTATCCCTGCCATCCCAGCAATAATAAACATTCCTGCAAATGAAAAAGGAATCCCAATCGATACCCAGAAAGATAATCTGAGGTTAAGAAAGAAACCTAAAGATATAATTACAAACAACAGGCCAAACAAACCGTTCGAAACCAGGAGTTCAAGCCTTTGTCTCAAAGATACGGTCTGGTCATCCAGAATTACTGCTTTTACAGTTTCATACCTTTCATTGAAATCTCTCAGGATCTCTTTTGTTCTGTCCGCAACCGCTATAATGTCTTCATTTTTTGTTTTATCTACATTGATTATGACAGCACTTTTATTGTTATAGTAAGATTTATTCGGTGTATCTTCCCACTGTTCTTTTATATCGGCAATATCACCAAGATAGAGGATAGTCCCGTCAGGATTTCCTCTTAAAAAAATCTGCCCAAGATTATCAGCATCATACTTTCTTCCATATGCCCTGATCAGAATCTCTTCATCTTTCGTCTCGAATTTCCCCCCTGAAATATTTATATTTGCCGATCTAACAGCTTCTGAAATATCGTTAAAAGTAAGTCCGTACATTCTAAGATCCCCCTCGGAAACCTCTATTGAAAACTCAAGTGATGGTAATCCCTGGATCGTTACCTGTGATATCCCTTCCTGTGCGAGGAGTTCTTCTTTCAGATTATCTGCAACGTATTTCAGGTTGTAAAGATCTGTTTCACCTGATAAAATTAGTGATATTGATCTGGAAAGGAATTTTTGTTCAAAAATCACAGGTTTTTCCGCATCCAGTGGAAATGAATTGATCCGGTCAATACTGTTCTTAACATCTGTAAGCACTTTATCTCTGTCAACATATTTTGACACTTCCACATTAACATTACCGATATTCTCACGGGATGTTGAAGTTATTCGTTCTATACCTTCAAAACCTTCAAGAGTCTCTTCAATTTTTAGAACTACACCTTCTTCAACCTCTTCAGGGGATGTACCGGGATAAAGTACCTGTATACTGATAATGTCCGGCTCCAGCTCAGGAAAGAGCGAATATCTTAGTTGCCCAAGCGAAATAAAACCGAAGATGAATATACTTATCATAAGCACATTCGTCCATACTGGGTACTTTATAAAAAAGGAGATAGTATTTCTCATTTCGCTGCTCCCCCTTCTTCCGTATCATCTAATGTACGGGCGGGCATACCCCCGGAAACACCCTGTAGGATATCTGTGACAAAAAGTTCACCTTCATCCACCCCCCCTCTTATTATTACTTCATCCTTATCTTTCTTCGCTATCTCGACTTTTCTATAATCGAGTCTCCCATTTTTAACAATATAAATAAACATTTCCTGGTATATGACATTTCTGGGCATCCTGAATGAATCGGATATTATCACACCTGGAATATCAGCTTTAACGAATATACCGTTTAACACACTGTCGAATCCATCGTCAAGCGAAACGTATAGACTGACTGTCTGATTCTGCTCGTTAATTGAATTATCAATTCTACTGATCCTACCGCTCCATTCTCCTGCGATCTCATTCGATGTGATCCTGACCGGTCTATTTCTGTCTACCCATTTCAGTTCTGATGCCGGGATTTGTACTTCAACCTCCATAGAATCAAGGTTGATTATTTCACCGAAAAGAGACCCGGTTCGAGCATTAGATCCCGGAAAGAGTTGTGCAGAAATAATTGATCCATTAAACGGAGCATAAATAAAGTGTTTTTCGTGCCTTAATTCAAGGTTTCTTATAGTAAAGAAAAGCTTGTATACATTGAACCTGGTAAGGAACACCTTAATCTTCTGATTCCGGGTTTCAGGTATAGGTATGATCTTTGAATTAAAGTCGATACTATTGAAATAATCCTGCCAGATATCAAATTCTTCCGGGAAATCAATTTTAATTTCAGGCAGTACCGATACTAGAGCATTCAGAAAATCACTTTTTATACTGTTGATCTCATTTCTGATCTGTCTATCATCAATCTTTAAAAGAAGATCCCCTTTTTTGAATGTGCTACCCTCCTTAAATTGTATATCTCCCCCAATTATTTCACCGTTAACTTCACTGTAAAGCAGAACCGGTTGAGATGTAGAAATCCTTCCGTATGCAGAAAAGTCCGCGTATATATTTCCCTTAAGAACTTCTTCAGTCCTTACTAATTTCACATTTCTTTCCGGAGCTCTTCTGGGTGTATCTTTCTTCATTCCCAGCAACACCCTCATTGTAAAAAATCCGGATATTATAATAAAAACTGGAAGCAGGACTAAGATTTTTCTTTTCATTATAACCTCTATATGCCTTTGTGATGTATGCCCGTTATTATTGTAAGGTAAAGAAATAGCAACACATGCTGTTTCTGAAAAGTTTCAATTTATAAATCACTCTTTCGCATCAAAATTGTATTCTTTGGATAACAATTCAACTGTGTAAAACAAATTATCAAGCTTGAATTTGTCTGCAGGACCATTATTGGCCCACCTGATCTTTCCATCTTTATCTGTAAGAAACACATAGCCTGTTGATGTGTCTTCCATTGAGAGCTTTTCCCTGTATTTATTGATATTGCCGTAATATGTAATTATGTATTTGTGTTTATCGGCTGGAATACCTCCTCTCATTCCTCTATCAATGAACTTCGCCATTAGCCTCCATCTTCCTTTCAGCATCGGGATCTCAAAAAAACCAATTTTCTCGTTGGATTTGAATTTTTCTGAAAATGGTACAAGCCAACTGTCAAGAATCTCCTGTGCTCCTCTTTCGAACGCTACAAGTATTAGAGTTACCTTGCCATTCAGAGCATCCGGTAGTCTTACCATATCACCTGAAAGATTTTTTGTCTTTAATTCAGGAAAAATCTCGCCTGTTACCTTTTTACCGGGCTCAACCTGTTGGCTGTAAGAACTTTTCGTCATACCTGATATCAGAATTGTTACCAGTATTATTAATTTTATCATTATATTTACCTCGCTGCCATTTTTCATATTTGATGTCTAAATATTGTCAAAAGATACAAAAAATAACAAATTTGTGACTTTTTAGTTCCAATATTCTTAAATAGGGTGAACTTTTTATTGCATCTTATTGTTATTAATCTATAATATTAGACAATATATGGACGTAAAATCAATAATTTATTACCTGGACTATGAAAAGCGAAAAGATACTCTCAATAAAATATGTTTCTGAGGCTTCCGGCCTTTCACCTCATCTTATCAGGAAATGGGAAGAACGGTACAATATAGTTACCCCGGGAAGGAGTGAGACTAATAGAAGAGCATATTCCCGTGATGATCTTAATAAGCTTAAGCTTATTAAGGAAGCAAAAGAGCTGGGGCACTCGCTTATTCACCTTTCAGATCTTTCCGAGAGTGAACTGAAAGAAATAGTTGCTACAGGAATTGTGGATGGTAAGGTATCAACACAAACGGATCTGCCTGAAGAAGGATTCCACCTCGAAAACTGTTTCAGAGCAGCTGTCAGTACTGATACTGACGATCTTGAAATTGCTTTGAACAGAGCAAGTCTTGCTCTGGATACAGATTCTTTGATAACAGGAGTAATCAAACCTCTAATGCATAGAATTGGTAATATGTGGAGTGACGGGGAAATTCAAATCTATATGGAGCACAGAATATCATCTGTGATCAGGACTTTTCTCGGAAATTACATTCAATCAAAAAATATAAGAACTGATGCTCCGGTTGTGGTGATAACAACACCTGCCGGTCAATATCATGAATTTGGAGCACTTACGACTGCTGTGGGAGCGGTGATCGAGGGTTGGAAACCTGAGTATTTAGGGCCGAACCTGCCTGCAGAAGAAATCTCATCTGCGGTCAACGAGGTTGGTGCAGATCTACTAGCGTTAAGTATTACTATATCAGATGATTCCGGAAACCTCTTTTATGAATTAAAAAAGACAAGGGATCTGACTCCAAAAGATATTCCTATATTAATAGGAGGATCTGCTGCCGGCAGTATATTATCTGATCAAAACGATATAGGCATTGAATTTGTGAAAGAGTTTCAGGCTTTCAGGAGATTGCTGAAATCCTTCAGTATGAATTAAGATAATTTACTCCTTTTAAAATAAAAATCTTGAAATATTTTCTCCAATCCCTTACTTTGAATAGGTACTCCACATATAATTAACGGCAATTCTATTTATGATAGCTGCACTCTTTATTCCCTGTCTGCATGAACATATTTATGCTGAAACAGCTTTGTCGATGGTTAAGATCCTCAAGTATCTGGGAGTCGGTGTAAAATATATCGAAGACCAGACATGCTGCGGTCAGCCTGCTTTCAATACCGGCTATAGAAAGGAAACCATACAACTTGCCGAGAAATTCATCTCACTATTTGCAGATGAAGAATTTATAGTAGCGCCCTCTGGCTCATGCGTTTCGATGGTGAGAAATCGTTACGGTGACCTGGATCTGAAACCTGGATACCTGCTCAGATATAAATCTATGAGAACCAGGATTTTCGAATTTACGGAGTTTATAGTGAATGTATTGGAGTTCGATAAGATTGATAGTGGAAGTTTTAAGCATAATGTTACATACCATGATTCCTGTCATTTATCCAGAGAACTTGGAATACGAGAACAACCCAGGAAACTTATCAAGGGGATAAAGGATATTAATCTGATTGAGATGGAGGAACCTGATCTATGCTGTGGTTTCGGGGGAACATTCTCATACAAATTTAAGGATATCTCAATTGAGATGGTAAAGAGCAAATGTCAGAAAATCGAAGACAGCAGTGCTGAATTCTGTATTGGAGCAGATTCAAGCTGCCTGATGAATATAGAGGGATTCCTCAGAAAAAACAATATGACTGCCAGGACAATGCATATAGCAGATCTGCTTGCAGTCAGTCTGAACCTGTAAAGTTGACAAATGTTGATGCAACCAGAGAATATAAGGGAATATATCCGTCAATCATTAAACAGCAGCAGTATTAAAAACGCTGTTGAGAAAGCTGCAGGCTCACCTGAAAGATCCAGGAAGTTCATAAGAGATGAAATGCCCTACTGGGAAGAATTGCGGTCTGTATTGCATATTATAAAAAAGGATGTAATAGAAAACCTCGAAAGATACCTGGAGATGTTTGAGTCAAATTGTCTAAGGAACAATATAACTGTACACTGGGCGAAAACGGGTGAAGATGCCCGGAAGATTATCCATCGTATTGCAGAAACAAAAAATGTAAAGAAAATAGTTAAATCAAAATCGCTCACTACAGAAGAGATCAGGCTAAATCAGCACCTTATTTCAAATGATATTGAAACAATAGAAACCGATCTGGGTGAATACATCGTTCAGCTGATGGACCAGATCCCCTCACACCTGATAGTCCCGGCTCTGCACCTGAACAGGCAGGAGATCGGCAGATTGTTTGCCGAAAAACTTGGATGCGAATACACGGATGAACCTGAAAAACTGCTGAAGGCCGCCAGGGAGAAATTGAGAGTGGATTTTCTCACAGCAGACATGGGAATCACAGGATCAAGTTTCGCGGTTGCCGATCCCGGATGTTTTTGTGTAGTTGAGAATGAAGCAAATGCCCATCTAACCCTGAGCCTGCCCCGGATACATGTCGCCGTGATAGGTATTGAGAAAATACTTCCTGACCTGAAGTCCGTCGCTCTTTTTATGAAAGCGCTCCCTATTAGTGCAACGGGACAGAAGATATCTACTTACCTGAATTTCATAGGTGGGCCTTCCAAAGGAAAATACGAAGTTGGGCCAGAGGAAGTGCATATTGTATTGCTCGATAACGGCCGTTCTGGTATACTCCGGGACAGTCAATTAAGAGAGACATTGTACTGCATTCGCTGCGGTGCCTGCCTTAATATCTGCCCGGTATACCGGCAGATCGGCGGCCATGCTTACGGCTGGGTATATATGGGCCCAATCGGTATAGCATTGATGCCGCAGTATCTTGGTGAAGAACGGGGTAAACTCGCTCCTTTTCTATCGACACTTTGCGGTGCATGCTATGATGTGTGTCCCGTAAAAATAAACCTGCCGGATCATTTGCTGAAACTGAGAAATAATATTGTTGAGAATGATGAATCAAAAACCCCGGAAAAAACTCTTATAAAGCATTGGGCTGCAGCTGCAAAACACCCGGCCTTATACAGATTACTTTCGGCATCTATTGCGAATCTCCAAAGGATTCTACCCGGTGAACGGACATTCCCGGTTCCGGGATTCA
>JANQEH010000084.1 GCA_028278455.1 bacterium | reverse complement strand
AATAATTTTGCCTTCTTCCGAAACCTGAATCGAACTGTTATCAAGTAGTTTTCCCGTACCCTTTATCATAGAAATTTTGTTATTTTTGATAAGGTAATCTACCCCCTTTGACATCCTTTGAGCAGCTTTTCTGCTTCTGGAAATGACTTTCGAAAAATCCACCTCAAGTTCTTTACACTTAATCCCGAATTCTTTACCTTTTTTCATCAAGTTGAGTATTTCGGCACTTTTCAAAAGGGCTTTTGACGGGATACATCCCCAGTTTAGACAGACTCCTCCCGGATCATCCTTTTCTATCAATGCAGTAGAAAATCCTAATTGAGATGCTCTGATTGCTGCTACGTATCCGCCCGGACCGGCGCCGATTACGACTACGTCAAATTCCTGTGCCATTTTTACTCCAATTTTCGGTTTATATATCTTTTGGTTCAGCTGATTTCCAGCATTTTATCAAGGGCTGTTTTTGCATCAATTGCGATACTTTCCGGAACCGAGATCTGATTTATGACTTCTCCGTTATCTAATGAAACCAGGGATCGCAGTAAATGTTCCGGATCTATCCTGTACATTGTTGCACACTGGCATTCAAACGGTGCAAGAGATACGATGAATTTATCGGGGTATTCATTTTTCAACCTGTCAACCAGATGTTGTTCTGTGCCGATTGCCCATTTTGATCCGGCCGGCGCTTCTTCGATCAACTTTATAATTCTTGATGTAGAACCGTTATAATCAGATTTTTCTACAGTCTCGAACGTGCATTCAGGATGCACCAATATATTGATATCGGGGTATTTTTTGCGCATCTGATCAACATTCTGGGGTAAGAAATTCATGTGAACACTGCAGAATCCCTGCCACAATATAATTCTGGAATTCGCGTATTCTTCTAAAGATGCTCCGCCGTTTTCTTCGATAGGATCGTATACAGACATTTTTTCAAGAGGTATGCCCATTTTATAACCAGTATTCCTTCCGAGATGCTGATCTGGCAGGAAAAGTGCCTTGTCTCCCTGATTCAATGCCCATTTGAGTATCTTCTCTGCATTTGCCGATGTACAAACGGTTCCTCCGTGTCTTCCGCAGAAGGCCTTAATCTCAGCCGCGGAGTTTACATAAGTAACCGGTATTATCTTTTCACTGGACGCTTTTTGCAGTATATTCCAACATTTCTCTACCTGGTACAGAGTTGCCATATCGGCCCTTGTACACCCTGCACCAAGATCAGGCAGAATCACAGTTTTACTGTCATCTGTTAGAATATCTGCGGTCTCAGCCATGAAGTGAACTCCGCAAAATATGATATAAGGGGACTTAACGTTCTCAGCAACATATTTTGAAAGGCCAAAGGAATCTCCGGTCTTATCGGCAAACCTGATTATGTTGTCTCTCTGGTAATGGTGTCCAAGAATGAAAACCTTTTCTCCAAGCTTATTCCTTATGGTCGCGATCTCTTCAAGAATTTCCGTTTCAGTCATTGAAACGGTACAGGTGGCAGCTTCCTTAGACATTCTCAAACCTTTGTTGTTAATTCTGAAATATTATCCATAAAATAATTATTCCGGCAGACAAATTCCAATGTTTTTTCGTGCCGGAATCAATGGAAATACAAATGTATGATTTAATACTAAAAAAATCTATAATATCAATAA
This sequence comes from bacterium, assembly GCA_028278455.1. Taxonomy (GTDB): domain Bacteria; phylum SM23-31; class SM23-31; order SM23-31; family SM23-31; genus JANQEH01. The sequence goes on along the minus strand of JANQEH010000084.1, from coordinate 4,889 downwards.
TAAACTCTGATCAGTCACCTTTGACAAGGTCTACAAGGGTAATATTATTAAAATAATTATTAAGATCCTTCTGGATCCTTTTCATAGGATTCTCGATTGCGCATACACCTAGTTGATCGCAACTCAGGCCTTTCTCCGTGGAACAGTCAACAATATTCATACAGTCTTCCAGCGCCATAATAATATCACCTACAGAAATATCATGAGCTTTCTTTGATAGATTATATCCTCCATTCTTCCCTTTCTGAGATACAATAAGCCCTTTACGAACAAGTTTCTGAAGGATCTTTGCCATTATTTCCGGCGGTATATTAAAATAATCTGCAATTGACCTTGCGCTGCAGGTTTTAAATGCGGTACTATTGCCATTCTGCTGAGCGGCGATATACCGCATTGCCATGATCCCGTATTCACACCTTTTTGTGATCTTTAACATAAAAATTCCTTATAAATACGACTATTTGTATCCGATTTTAATCTAAATAAAATAAACTTTTTAGTCAAGTATAATACGATTAACATCTTTAACTTTTTCTGGTTTCAGCAGGATCATTGCGATTCTAAATACTCTTTCCAACCTTCATAAGTAGTTCCAAGTTCTTTTAAAATATCCTCAGCCTGCTCTTTTGAAGGCGGCATACCATGCCATTTGTGATCATCCTCCATCATCGAGACTCCCTTACCCATAATCGTATCAGCTATAATCACCGTAGGTTTTTCTTTTATAGTCCTTGCTTCGTTATATGCAGAAAGGATAGATTTCATATCATGTCCGTCAATCTCGATGACATGCCATCCAAAAGTCCTGTATTTATCAGCAAGCGGTTCGATATTCATAATATCTTTAGTTTTACCATCGATTTGAAGACCGTTAAGGTCGACTATTCCAACCAGGTTATCGAGTTTGAAATGTGAAGCGCTCATAACAGCCTCCCATATCTGGCCTTCTTGCTGTTCACCGTCCCCCATGATACAGAATACTCTCCTGTCCTCATTATCAAGCTTGAAACCGAGTGCCGCACCAACTGCCACTGAAAGTCCCTGGCCGAGAGATCCAGACGATACCTCGATACCCGGCGTCTCATGTCTCGATGGATGCCCCTGAAGATGTCCCTCTATATCCCTGAACTTGAGCAAGTCCTTCCGGGGGAAATACCCGGCTTCAGCCATAAGTGAATAAATAACAGGTGTAACATGACCAATAGAAAATAAAATAAAATCCCTGTCCTCCCAATTTGGATCTTCAGGTTTGATATTTGCCTCATTGAAGAACAAAGCTGTACCAAAATCAGTCACCGAAAGCGGACCGCCGGAATGCCCCGACTTTGCTTCAGCAAGCATTGTAATTATATTCCTGCGGATAACAAGCGCTTTTTCTTTCAACTGTTCTTCATTTAAATTAAATCTCATAAAACACTCCATTTCAACTCTATTATGAATAACAATTTTTACACAATATTAGTTTCAAGTTAGTGGAAACATCACAATCAAATATTCTGCCACAGTTCTATAATAAATATCACTCCTGCAAACGCTGGTTTAGGTCTGGGAAAACGGTTTTTCAATATTTAGTATAAGACGTAGACTGAAACCTGCAGCTACCTTTACAGAAGATTTTTGAACAGACAGATCTTCGATATAAAATTAGGACAATCAAAATCCCCTGATAGCTTCAAGCAGTACTTCATCAGCAGGCATTCCCCGTTCAGCAAATCTTATCTTACCATCTTTGTCGATAATATATACTGTTCTCTTTATACCCTTCATATTATCTTTCAAAGCGTTATAGCTTCCCGTTACTGCCCGATCCGGATCGCTTAGAAGAGGAAAATTGAAATTTTTCTTATTTACGTACCTGGTATGGGCCTCAGGCGAAGCTGGATTTACACCTAATATCTGGGTATCGACACTATCGAAATCCGTGCGGTCATCTCTCAGAGACGACAACTGACGGTTTCAGCCGGGTGTATTATTCTTCGGATAAAATACAAGTATGACATTTTTCTTCCCCCTGAAGTCTTTCAGATTGATGGTCTCACCATTAAAAGCAGTAAGAGAAAAATCAGGAGCCTCTGAATTTATTTGAAGCAATTCGCTCATATATTACCTCCGTGAGATAGAATCAATAGATAAAGAATGAGAATTAATTATGATAATAAAGTTGAAATATATTCTTGAAAATGCAATTAATTTTAGAAGGTTTTTAATTACCGGTTAGTTCCGCAGGTTTGATAGATTGTATTACTATTATTATTTTATCAGGATCATCTTTTCTGTTTCTTCATAACGGTCAACGATTAATTTACAGATATAGATACCTGGATTTGCTTTCTTTCCCATGTCATCCTTTCCATCCCATTCGACAGACCTTATACCTGCCCTGTATTTCACGTTATCAACAAGAGTTCTGACTAAGCGGGAATAGCTGTCATATACTTCTAAGGTAATAAAAGCTGAATGGGGAAGACCAAATCTGATCGTAGTTTTATCTTTAAAAGGATCAGGATAATTGGGCATCAATTCAATACCCTGATTTGGATTATGAGGTGTAAATCCTTTATCTAAGTAATTTATTCCTAATTTTTCATCAATAACATAGAGATTTTCAACCTTCATCATTGGTGCATCATCACCAATCCATTTGAATATTAATTCTACTATAGCTGCATCACCAATAAGGCTGTTCTTTCTTGAAGGATAAGGTATATACTCACATATTTCAACTTTACCATTTATATCAGATGCAAATGAAACTGCTTTAATGCTATCTCTGTTAAATGCATTTATCTCATTTATTGATATAAACTCGTACTCGTTAAAATCATATGATAGCTCAAAAGAATACCCACAAACTGACACCATGTTTTTAAGAATGAAAGTTAGATTAATAATGTCATTTGTAAAATCCATAGTAGTATTTAAATCGAGAAGAGTATGGATATTTTTCCCAAGTATATCTTCACCTATAACACGATCTTTATATATTGTGTTGTGTAGATTTACCAGTAGTGCAAAATCAAATAAACCGACTTTGCCGTCCTTATCCAGATCCATTTTAGTATCATATTTAAGGGGATCATTATAAGCTGAAAAAAACAATATAAAATCCCGCATATCTACAACACCGTCTCCAAAGAAATCACCAGGGCCGCAGCTTGCCCTCTCGACTTCTCTGACATTTTTATCCGGAGATGATTTCCTGGCAGGACTGACAGGATCACTTACACACCCTGTGAGTTCAATATAAATTAACAAAAAAAGAAATATTACAGGAATACCCAATATTCCAGTTTTATTCATACCCATAACCTGGTATTATATTATTGATTATAATTCAAAGAATTAAAAACAGAAATCTATATTAGTAATTTACCCTTTTCCATGATCTTTTCACCATCGAGAGTTACATCCGGATCAAAAATTATAACATCCATATGAAGTGTACTGGGATTTGTACCTCCGGGATAACTCGTATTGTCTCCAAAAGCTACATGGCATGTACCAAGCACTTTCTCGTCTTCCAATACGTTTCCGGTAACCTGTGCAGTCGGATTGGTACCGACCGCAAATTCTGCTATGAACGTCGCATTATCATTTCCGTCTATCTCTCTCGCTTCATCTACGAGGTTTTTGAATCTCTGCCCGGATTCGTTCTCATCATATGATATTATATATCCGTCCTTTATCTCAAACTTCGCTTCTTCAGTAATAATATCATCACATCTGTTTGCTACAAGTATTCCGTTTGCTGTTACAGGAGCAAGTTCTGTCTCACCATCAGGGAGATTCGAAAACGCTCCGTTACCGTGAATGAGACCGTTACTGATCTCAGCTTCATTATCAATATTCAGCACAAGGTCCATTCCATATGGAGTAGTCACATGGGCTTCCTTTGCCTTATTAAGATAATTAAAGACTCTTTTCGATATTCCTGCAATCTCATCATAGTCTGCGCTCAGTCCCCTAATGAATATATCTTCCGTGATCCCGGGAAGAGTGGCAATTCGGGCCCCTGCAGCATTGGCTTTCTTTCTTGCCTCAGTATGAGAGATACTTGTTACCGTCGGAGCAAAGACAACATCCGCCTTCAGCATAGCCTTTGCCACATTATCGGGCGGCTCCTCTCCATTCATTTTTCCCGGTGGGTAAACCAGTATTGAAGGTACTGCTTTTTTCTTCTTGGACTCAATATAAAGCGCTTCTGCAATGGACATTAGATCAGGATTGGTTACTATAAGCACATCTTCTCCTTCCTGCACTGCTAGACATTTCCCAACGGCCATTTCTGCTGGCTTTCTAAGATCTTCAATATTCTTCGGCATTATAATCTCCTTCCGATAAAATGCTCACTAATAATAGCAAATCCCTGAATTCATGGAATATAATAATAAAATCTATTTTAAAAAAATATTTTTATCAAATTTCATAAAAAAACCTCCACTCTGGTAATAATACGGATACATTTATTGTTTGTTGTCATTAATTATCATCTAACAAACCTGATAACCAATGCATCACATTCAACACGAACTGAGCGTTCTGTGAAGCTTCCGGGTGGTTCATTCCCATTGGATTCTTTCCACCAGCAAGCTGAGCTGTAAATGCTGCAGCCTCTCCGAAAAATGCAATCCTGCCTTTTCCGTAATTCATAACCGCTCCCTGATACCAGCCGGATACGTCGATTACTCTGGTATCTTCATTGAATTCCCAGGATTTCTCCGGCATTAAAGATACATAACCGTTTTTTATTTTAAGAACAGGCTCAACATCATCCCCTATCCTGAACGCCTGGCCTGTGAATGATGCAAATGAATCAATTCTTTCTGCTATGGACCGTCCGCGGGTAACCGGATGATCAATAAGTGTTCCCTCAGTTCTGTTAAACTTCA
>JANQEH010000023.1 GCA_028278455.1 bacterium | reverse complement strand
GAACACCCGGTTCTCTTGTAGTGTCATATGATCCGTCAAAAGAACATAATTACGGTATCAATCTCGAGAATTATGGAGTTGCCCCGGATATTTGGGTAGAAAATACCCCGGAAGATGAATTGAACGGCTTTGACAGAGAACTTAAAACTGCTGTAGATCAGGCGTTGAAGATGCTGAGCGAGGGAAACTATCAGAATAAGAAGTAAAACAATTAAAATATCAATAAGGATCCCCAGCCTGAACAGGTTGGGGATTTTTTTTCGGATGACTTTGGTATGGAGTTGCTAACGAATTTGAAAAAATCAGCCTCAAGACACAAAAAAATGGAAAAAAACTGTTTTATTGCACGGAAGTTGCATCTATAAAGACCAGAAAACAAAGGTAAATCCGGACAGGCTGAAGATGACTTGATAAGTGCATAATAATCAGCAACTCAGAAAACAAACTGTTAAATAATAGACATTTTAAACAAGAAACAGCGAAATTGAAATGAAGACATATTTTGGTGACAGGCTCAAGAATAAACTGATCGTTAACTATTCGGAATCATCAGGAAGTGTTCAGATACCAGTAAACCGGGGAAGGTTTATTCTCTGGTTAAAACTTGCATTAATGATGGTTATTACAATCGCTATAATTATGTGGAAGGTAAATAGCAAGCTGGTAAATAATAATAAGATGCTGGAATCAAGGATCGATCTAACCCAGAAGATCCTATCTAACTTCGGGGATCAGGTATCAACTCTAATCAGTATAAATGAAAGGATCGGATCTTTAGATATCGATAGTGAAACTGACGGACAATTAAATAGAACTCAAACGAAAACGGACTCTGAGAATGAAGATACCAAGACGACTCAAAAAACTGGTGGGAAATAGTTATTTTACTTTCTCTCTGATCTCATCCGGAACAGGGATCAGATCTTTAATTATTACACAAAGAACAATAACCGCCTTCTCGGCACTCATATTTTGCATTTTGTGTTCTATGACAGTCAATACCTGGCTGAATTTCAGAGAATGTGAGAATACAAGAAGCAGTTATAAATTAGTACAGGCTCAATTAGTAACTGAGCAGAATAAAGTCAAAGAATTAATGTCCTATTACAGGGATATTTCCAATTCAACCGAGGCAACAATTTTCAATCTTTCAGAGCAGCTTCCTTACAACGCCAATGGCAATGAAAATTCAGTTTCAGAGATCAATAGAAATAATCCTTTTATGACGGGTGATTTCTCAGAAAACTCGTTTCATGACAACATAAGCAGTTCATTTGATCTTCTTTTTGAACTGTCTGAGCTTATCAGTTACCTGAATAATTCTTACTCGACACTTCAGACAAGGCTGGATCAACTGGAATCCATCCCGGACGGTCTTCCGATGAAGGGATCACTGGTTTCAGGATTCGGCATGAGAAAGTCACCTTTCGGTGATCACAGGCACTTCCACAGGGGGATAGACATAATCAATGTGGTCAATTCAAAAGTCAGGGCCGGGGGTGATGGAGTAGTACTCTCGACCGGAAGAAACTCACTCTGGGGAAAAAACGTTCTGATAGATCACGGATTCGGGATCAAGACCCAGTATGGGCACCTCAATAAAATACTTGTAAAAAAAGGCCAGCGGCTCTTAAAGGGAGACGTGATCGGTAGGATGGGTAACACAGGAAGAACAACAGGTCCGCATCTTCATTACCAGGTCTGGGTTGGCGAGAATCCGCAAAATCCGTTCATGTTCATTTCTGAAACAGAGTTGAAAAAACTGCATTTAATGGATACGAATTCCATTAACAATGCCAACCTCGGCGGCGACGGAAAAAGATGATCCGCTTGATTTTTATTGGATGGATGAATTTTAGCTTGTATTAAAAAAAACACCGCATTACATTATATGGCAATTCTCTCAGTATATCCATTTTAACCAAAATATACTTCTAATAAATGAGGATCCATCCCATGGATATATCCAATATAGAACGGTCTTACGATTCTGCACGGGATAAATATCATGAGTTCGGAGTGAATACCGATAAGGTTATAGAGATACTCGGGAAGGTTTCAATCTCGATGAATTGCTGGAACGGCGATGACGTTAGAGGTTTCGAAGATATTGATGATTCGGCCGACGAAGGAGGGATAAAAGTGACAGGAAATTATCCCGGCAGGGCGCGAACGATTGTTGAACTTCAATCCGACCTGAGTAAAGCTTACTCTCTGATACCGGGTGACCACAGGCTGAACCTGCATGCCATTTATGGTGATTTTGGAGGGGACAATATAGACCGCAACAACATAACAGATAATTACTATAGAGGTTGGATAGACTGGGCAAAAAACGAGAATTTAAAGCTTGATTTCAATGCGACCTGTTTCGCCCACCCGAAAGCCGATTCAGGTTATACGTTGAGCAGCAAGGATAAGAATATACGCGATTTCTGGATAGAGCATGTAAAAAGATGCAGGGAGATCAGTGCCTTCATAGGCAGGGAACTGAAAAGCCCGTGTATTCATAACCTATGGATCCCGGATGGCTCAAAGGACATTACAATCGACAGATTCCGGCATCGCAAACTTCTCAAAGAATCGCTGGATGAAATATATTCAATTTCGTTCGCCAGCCAGGAGATGAAAGATGCCGTGGAGAGTAAACTCTTCGGGATTGGCAGTGAGTCATTTGTGGCGGGTTCGCATGAATTTTATATGGGTATTGCAATGAACAAGAAGATCATGGTGTGCATTGACATGGGACATTATCATCCAACTGAATCCACTGCAGATAAAATATCCTCAATTCTTCAATTCTCTGATGAGCTTCTCCTGCATGTCAGCAGGGGAGTGCGATGGGACAGCGATCACGCTGTAATACTAAATGACGATCTTAGAAATCTGTTCGAAGAGATCGTAAGGGGAGATCTCCTGAAGAGAGTGAATATTGCGCTCGATTTCTTTGACGCGAGCATCAACAGGATCGGTGGTTGGGTAATAAGCATGAGATCTACTCTTAAAGCAGTAATGTCGGCGCTTCTTGAACCGGGAGACCGATTGAGAGAATATGAGGATACAGGAAATTTTTTTGCGAGGCTTGCCCTGCTCGAAGAACTTAAGACCATGCCGTTTGGTTCTGTATGGGATTATTTTTGCCTGAGAATGGATGTCCCGACGGGTAATAAGTGGATCAGTGAAGTCCTGGAGTATGAGAATGAAGCTATTGGAAATAGAAGCTAATGGAATTTAGAAATACACTCAGGAAGACGCTGACTTCTGTCTATGTATAAAAATATTACATATGAAAAGCGCAATCTGAAGCTTGGGGCTACAGGTTAAAAACGGGATTGCGATATTTAGTAAAAAGAAAAATATGATAATAAATTATAATTATTGACGAATTTGGAAACTAGATAAAATCTGATTTTGGCACCCTCAAACTTGTTTGGGTGTAAGAATTATATTTAATCGTATGGTGAAATTTTGAACTCAACCTTACAGGCAGCGCTTGCTGCAGCACCGATATTGACCGCAGCATTGCTATTGATTGGTTTCAGAATGCCTGCAAAAAAAGCAATGCCTGCAGTGTATATGACGGCTTTCATTATAGCTCTGACTGCATGGAAGGTATCAATCACCCACATTCTGGCTTCTACAATACAGGGATTCTATATAACATTTGACCTGCTTTTCATAATATTTGGAGCTATTCTACTGTTAAACACACTGAAGCATTCCGGGGCTCTTGCTGCGATCAGAAGAGGATTCACCGGGATAAGCACTGACAGGAGAATACAGGTAATAATCATTGCATGGTTATTCGGATCCTTTATAGAAGGGGCTTCGGGTTTTGGTACACCTGCGGCAATAGCTGCCCCCCTTATGGTTGGGCTCGGATTCCCGGCTATGGCTGCAGTTATGATCGGGATGATAATCCAGAGTACGGCAGTAACATTCGGAGCAATTGGTACGCCGATACTTGTTGGTGTGAGGGCAGGATTATTCAGCGGCGAAATTTCTTCCAGGCTGGCATCTGCAGGTACCGATTTCGAGAGTTATCTCAGGCTGATCAGTACAGGCTCGGCATTACTCCATGGAATAACCGGCACACTGATCCCGCTGTTCATGGTAATCATGATGATAAGATTCTTCGGGAGCGAAAGATCATGGACAAAAGGCCTGTCAATCGCTCCTTTTGCAGTGTTCAGCGGACTCGCATTCACTGTACCCTATATGCTCATTGGAGTCTTTCTGGGGCCTGAATTCCCATCTCTTATTGGAGCTTTGACCGGGCTTGTTATCGTCACGTTTGCCGCCAAAAAAGGATTTCTTGTTCCGAAGGATTCCTGGGATTTTCCTCCAGCCTCCGAATGGAAAACAGAATGGCTGGGCAGCATAGAGATTAAACTGGATGACCTGACAAAAAAGAAGATGCCCGTATCTCTCGCCTGGACTCCCTACATCATAGTTGCAGCATTACTTGTCATCAGCAGGCTGCCGTATTTACCTTTCGGAAATATGCTGAAATCTTTAGCTATCAGCTGGCAGAATATATTGGGTACCGGGATAACGGCATCTACACAACCTCTGTATCTGCCGGGTGCCCTGATGGTATTAACTGTATTCATTACTATTTTCATACACAAAATGGATATTCCATCGTTTTATGAGGCATTTACAGAATCAAGAAAAGTCCTGCTCGGAGCAGGCTTTGTTCTTATTTTCACGGTTCCAATGGTTAGAATATACATCAATTCCGGAGTAAACGGAGCAGACCTCGACAGTATGCCCGTAGCTATGGCCGGTTGGATTGCAGAAAATGTGGGAAGTATCTGGCCGATGTTCGCACCGGCAATAGGTGGTCTTGGAGCTTTTATTGCCGGAAGCAATACAGTTAGCAATATGATGTTCAGCCAGTTCCAGTTTAGTATCGCCGACAGCCTGATGATACAGGGCGGATTGGTTGTCGCATTACAGGCAGTCGGTGCAGCAGCGGGAAACATGGTGGCTATACATAATGTTGTGGCAGCTTCCGCAACTGTCGGTCTTCTCGGGCAGGAAGGAGCTACTTTGAGAAAGACTGTTATTCCGACAATTTATTATATTACAGTCGTTGGGATTTTAGGGCTGATAGCTATATACCTTTTGAAAGTCCCCGATCCCCTGTTTCCCTGAAGTCCCTCATTTTTTGTTTATAAAGAATAGATATTCCTGATCTTCCTGTATTTTTCAGCCCAACGCCCGGTTTCTCCCGGTTCAAAATGCTTCTGAGAAAAAGATTGGGCTATTAATTTTCTTCCTTCTTCAATTCCTGAAATTTCACCTTTTGCTGCTGCCTGAACGATAATATTGCCTAGCGCTGTTGCCTCAACTGGTCCGGCAGAAACCGGAAGCCCGGTTGCATCCGAGGTGAATTGATTCAGTAAGTAGTTCTGAGAGCCACCTCCAACTACATGGATAGAATCGATCTTTTTTCCTGTTATCGAGTTTATCTGCTTAATTATCAAACTGTATTTGAATGCCAGGCTTTCAAGAATACAGCGGGAGAATTCACCAATAGTTCCGGGGACAGGTTGTCCGGTCTTCCGGCAGAAATCTGCAATGGCTTCCTCCATATCTGGAGGATTCAGAAAATTCTGGTGGTCCGGATCTATTATACTGGTAAAAGGTTCAGCTTTCTCTGCGAGTTTAACAAGACCGGCATAAGTCAGTAACTGGTCATCTTCTGACCATATTCTCATGCAGCCTTGAAGCAGCCATAATCCCATGGTGTTTTTCAGAAAACGTATCTTTCCTTCTACTCCACCTTCATTTGTGAAATTATTTTTTAGAGATTGCTCATCAACTATCGGAGTGTCTGTTTCGATCCCCACAAGCGACCATGTTCCTGAGCTGATATAGGCCATGTTATCTGTTCCGGACGGGACAGCGGCAACTGCGCTTGCTGTATCATGACTTGCGGAGGCGATAATATCAACCGTATGCATTCCGGTTTCCCTTGAAATTTCAGACTGTAATTTTCCGATAACTATCCCTGGCTGTATTACACGTGGCAAAATATCGAAAGGAAGGTCAAGCCTTGTGATTATTTTCTTCTCCCAGATTTTGTTATGTACGTTCAATATTTGTGATGTCGATGCGATTGTATACTCTGATACTATCTCCCCGCATAGAAAGTAATTAAAAAGGTCAGGCATGTGAAGCAGGTGTCCGGCATTGTTCCTTAATTCCCTGTCCTGCTCAAAATGAGAATAAAGCTGAAATAACGTATTGAATTGCATGAACTGAATACCTGTTAAAAAATACAGTTCATTTTTCGGTATGATCTCAAAGATCTTTTCCATTATCCCGTCAGTTCTATGATCCCTGTAAGCAAATGGACTACCCAGGATGTTACCGTCTTTACCGATAATACCATAATCTACGCCCCAGGTGTCGATAGCTGCACCTTCAAGAACGTTGATACCAGTGTCAACGACCTTTTTAAAAGATGTTTTCAACTCTGCACGTAAATATTCGACATCCCAGTGAATATGTCCCCGGTCCTCGATCTGGATATTTCTGAACCGGTGAATTTCGTTAATATTGATACCGTTTTCACTAATTGTACCCAGCATAGCTCTTCCGCTCTCTGCACCGAGGTC
>JANQEH010000019.1 GCA_028278455.1 bacterium | reverse complement strand
ATTTTCAGCGCCTACAGGCTCGTTTATGGGACTGTGAAACAGTATGAGCGCCGGACAATCACGAAGGATTTCATTACTTTTGCCTTGTTTATACCAGTGGATATACCACTGCATGCCGGGCATTACGAAATTCTGAAGTGTCAATAGTTTATTCTTGCCTTTTTTCTTTTTGATCATAAACCGGACAACCGGATTCTTTAAAGCTTTTCCAAGGTCTTCATAAGCTATATAGAGCAGATCCGACAGTTCCTTAAGAATCTCAGGGCTGTCGATAACAGTGACTCCGTTTGTCATACGTCCCGAACCTGTCGGCGAACAATGTACAGCCTCGATAATCCGGTTGATAACTCCCCTTGGGACTTTCTTGTTCTTATACCGGCGGACAGACCGGCGCTGTTGCAAGAGAGAAAGCAGTTGGTCATCACTGATTCCGGTCTCACGTATCGGACTGAATTTGTTTTCTTTCAGGTTCTCAACAATAATGGCGCTGTTCGGACAAACTGCAGAACAATGACCGCATTCCAGGCAGAGGTCCGCTCTTTCTTCAGAAATGGCAGTAGTTTTTCCGTTTTCGGTTTCAATAGTCTCAGAAACGTGACGGGGACAGACATCGCCGCAGATACCACATGCTTTACAATTGTAGTGATCTATTACCACTTTCATGGTTCTGATCCTTTATTTTGCTCTGAACAATTGCTGCGACTTTGTCAATGTTTTCACATGAAGCAGGCGATTCGCCTTTTTGAAAACGGAGTTCCTCGAGATCAAATCCGTAACCCGCAACGCCGGCTGTAGCCAAAGTTTTTTCCGCACATTTATTCGAGCATCCGTCAATAATAATTATTCTGTCCGCTTCTCGGGTAGTATCTATGAATTGCTGAACTTTTCCCCCGATAGCTGCCAGACAATACATTTTTCCAGTGCCGGATACGGTCAGTTTTCGCGCAGTGCGGTCAGCCAGTTCACCGACATCGGCAGCGCCTGAACACGGAAAGATTAAGGTCGATTTCGAGTCGCAGTTACATGTACTCATTTTATTCTCCCTCTTACTGTTATGTTTAATACTTATATTAAGTAATACTGATAGTTACTTCTCTGCTGTGCAGCAATGAATTTTACCGGATCTATTCTCCATTGATGCTATACCTGTTTTAGAAAATCCACTGAGCGTCATCAAGTTGGCAACTTCCTGCTCTGAGTATGTCCGGAATATTTCAAAATCCAGCGGTCTTTTTTCAATTCGTTTTTTATCCTCAAATGCGACAAAAAGCCTTCCGCCGGGTTTCAAGATTCTATAAATCTTCTCCATAACTCTCCGAGGATCAGGCCAGAAGTAAATCGTATTTGCTGAACAGACAGCGTCAAAACTGTGCTCGATATAATCAATCTTCTCGAAGTCTCCGTGTGTAATCAGGACGTCACCCTTTATTATGGATTTCCTGTTCATTCTTTCAGCAATCTTTACCATGGCTGCAGATATATCAACTCCTTCAAATTTACCGGTATTTATACAGTTCGAAATTTCATGGAGAAACTTCCCTGTTCCGCAGCCAATGTCCAGTACATGGTTGTATTCCGTTAATTCCAGTTGACTTTTCATAAAATCATTCAATGCAGCATTGCCAAGATTAAAAATTCTGGACATAACAACGCGTCCGAAAACTCCGGTTGGATTTCTAGCCTGTTCAGAAAAATAGGTTCTCAAGTTCATATTGATAAGGTTTCTTCCAGATTTCGGGGAAGCAGTTTCAACTACTTACGAAAATTTAATTTATAGTTTCATGAATCTAATGAAATATTTTCCAGAAAAAAATCCTTCAGATGGTGTTTACCATACACGGGTGCGGGCATATCCATCGCCAGAACTGTCATAAAGAACTCTATTGGGCCGAATGTCTTAACCGATGTAAAAAACCGTGCAAGCGCCAGGACGGTATTTCTCAGCCATATCGGCATTATTGAAATTTTCACAGGCTTCTTAGCGGCATAAAATGCAAGAGTTAGTATTTAGTTGTGAGTAAGCAGGTCAGGTCCGCCGACCTCAATGATCCCATCACTCCCGATTATTGCGCTGACACAAACTCTCGCGAGGTCTTCACCGTGAATCGGATTAATTTTGTATTCGCCGCTCCCGAATACAAATCCTTTACCTTTTCTGGCCATTTCAAGATAATCCAGCATATCAGAGAAAAATCCGTTTGGATAAACGATTGTATAGTCCAGTCCGGATTTTTTCAGTTCATTTTCGAACTTCAGTTTTGCCTGGACCGCCTTAAGGTCCTTCATTTTTTCTGCGTTAAAAACAGAAACGTAAATAAACTTCTTTACCCGTGACCGCTTCGCTTCTTTAAGCAGGTTCATATTTGCCTGGTAATCCACATCCATATAGGTCATACCGTCTTTCTGCTTTGTAATACCGACAGTAGAGATTACACAATCAACACCGATACAAATTCCTGTCAGGCTTTCCGGAATCGTCACTTCAGCGATAAATACATCATCGATACACCCTGTTAATGTATCGAGTTTTTTTGAATCTCTGGCAAGCCCTCGTACCCAATATTCTTTCTTTTTCAATGCTTTTACAATGTAACGCCCTAAATACCCTGAGGCGCCCGCTACTAAAACCTTTTCCATTTTCTTGTCCTTTTCATCAATAATCAGTCGATTAAATCGAGCTTCAAATTGAATTTGCCTCTATTGCTCTTTCTGTTTTTCAACCCAAACCGTATGGTTAATCAGGCCGTAAGATTTCAGGGCTGATGCCAGCCTTAATCCCAAAGCGCTGCCGCTGTTTTCAACAGTCTCACTTTCATGCAGCAGGTGAATACTATAGTCAGTGTTGATCATAATCCTTGTATAAACCTTAAGTTTATATTTCTCTGACTCACTTTCCAACTGGGTCAGAATCTTCTTCAGGTCCTTCTCGATTAACTTTTCAGTAATATCTACTGATCTCAGCTCAATTATTTCAATCCAGTTCATAACAAAGGTCCTTTACCTTATTCGTTTTACGCTCTGTACTATTCCTATGCGATAATCGTGCCAAAAAAAATAAGTTATATAATAACAACATCTTACGGATACACTTCGTTAATAAACTGCTGAATAAGACAATTGATTATTGCTAAATAAGGCAATTATATGTATATTTGCCGAATAAGGCAATTTAATCTGGGAGCAGTGCAATGTCGGTAAACAAGAACGAATTCTTCCGTGAGGCAACGCTGAGAATTTGTGGTGATCTTGAGATTGAGAAAGCGATGAGTTCATTTCTGGAATATGTTCAGGATCAAATACCTGCGGATCGTTTGTTACTCGAAAAATTTGATAAAAATGCACGGGTACTGCGGACCATTGTCGATGCAACACCGGAAGAAGGAAAAAGCAT
>JANQEH010000017.1 GCA_028278455.1 bacterium | reverse complement strand
GATCCTTTTACCGGTAGCTAAGCGAAGCTGTGAATTTTCAAGGTTCCTGTTAACGTATTTTAGAGCGTGAAGAGCGTTGAAGGCCGCAATGTTGGTGTTAATGCGAGTGGAATCTCCAATGGCCATGTGTAAACCTCCTTGTTTGCTTTGTCTGCTCCAGCTTTCCTTGCTGAGCAGTTTTGAGTGTTTTGTACTATCAGTACTTTTGAGTATAGTCTAGCTACTCATAGTTATCGTCATTTCTTTACTAAACTTTAAAAAATAATCAAAGAATTTTGAGCACAAACAGGAAATATTTTACATTTTTTTATTTTTTGAATACGTTTATAACCGCTCTCAGGACCAGTAGAAAGCAGTTATAACATTTTATTTTGTATTGAGAAATAATAGTATATAAGGAATTTTAATGATCAGGGTATAGAAAGTACGAAACAGACTGAGCGAAACCTCATTCTTAATAATAGTATTATATCCGGGAGTCTGTTCAGACTAATCGGCTACAGCCTTTAAAACTAAGTTTGAAAATAATTTAGCCGGAAAACTAAAGTCATTTTTAGAATGTGTCGAAATTATTACTGAATGGATAAAAAAGTATAATTTCTATTTACAGAATTTACAAGGAGGTGAATGTAAATGGAAATTTCAAACAATAAAATATATGACAGCAGACCTACACAGACACAAAGTGCAAAATTAGAGATCAGTCAGGTCAATGCCGACGTAATAAGAAAGATCAAGGAGATCAGCGAAGGCAGACAAGACGTTGTCAATAAGAGAATTAAGGAATATAGTTCAATCTTAGATATCATAGCATAACGTTACTGAGAAACATGAAAGATAAGCTGATAGATATATAAGAAGCACCGGAACATTGAAAAAGTTTGTGATTCAAGGGATCTGCATATTTGTGGATCCCTTTTTTATTTATTTTAATCTCATTTTTCCTTAAATTACTTTTAATTACATATATCTGAACAACCGGAGAACAATGATGTCAGCAGAGCCAGCAAACGTTAAAACTATGGAATTAAAAAAGATCCGAGATAAGAATATACCTGGGTGTTTAAGCCATCTCACCGGGATAATCGCAGATAGAGCTGAAGGCAGCTGGATAACAGATGTTGACGGGAACAAGTATCTTGATTTCGGCGCAGGAATAGCTGTAGTCAGCGCCGGGAACTGTCACCCTGAGATCGTAAAGGCTGTACAGGATCAGGCAGAAAAGTGTTTCCATACTTGTTTTCATATTATAATGCAGGAACCATATATCAGGCTGGCTGAGAAAGTAGCAGGGATATTACCCGGCGATATTCCGAAGAAAATTATGTTTCTGAACAGCGGCGCCGAGGCAGTAGAAAATGCAATAAAATTCGTTAGAGTGCATACAAAACGCAAAGCTCTCGCATCTCCTGAACATGGATTCCACGGCAGAACATACGGTGCACTGGCACTAACCAGCAAGACAAAACCACTGAAAGAAGGGCTTGAACCGTTCATTCCCGAGGTGTATCGTATACCTTATGCTTACTGCTACCGGTGCCCGGTAGGGAAGGAATATCCCGGTTGTGATATGGCTTGTATTATGCAGATCGAGGATATGTTCTCAACATATGTCGCAGCAGAAAGCATAGCAGGAATATTTATAGAACCTGTTATTGGAGAAGGAGGAGTGATTATTCCGCCGATGGAATATATCCGGGGATTGCGGGAGATATGCGATAAGTACGGAATACTACTCGTATTTGACGAAATCCAAACAGGATTCGGAAGGACAGGAAAAATGTTTGCACAGGAGCATTTCGACGTTGAACCGGATCTTACGATAATGGCTAAAGGAATAGCGAACGGAATGCCTCTATCCGCACTCGCCGGAAAAGCGGAGATAATGGATGAACCCAATACGGGAGCAGTAGGAAGTACCTACGGCGGAAATCCGATAGCTTGTGCTGCAGGGATTTCTATGATAGATGTACTTGAAAGGGAAAGGCTGGTAGAAGCATCTGAAAAAAAAGGCAAATACATGCTAGACAGGCTGAAAAAGCTTGAATTCGATTATGATTATGTTGGTGAAGTCAGGGGGCTGGGATTGATGATTGGTATTGAATGTGTTAAAAACAAGGAATCCAAGGAACCGTTTAAGGACCGGGCCGGTGAAATAATCAAGGAGTGTGTTAAGAACGGATTGATTGTAGTTAGAGCAGGAGCAAGAGGCAATATAGTGCGCATATTACCCCCATTCAATACATCGGATGGTGACATTGATTCAGGCCTTGATATTATTTTTAACGTATTCAATGGAATAAAGTAACAGTGATATTGAAGCTATAAGCGCCATTTAATTTTATACTTGCATTCTCATTCGCAACTTGTTATATTATAATGGCTTTTTGCCGGCTTGTAAAAAAATATTGTTTTTTACATATTTATAAAGAGTTTTATGGCGGTCAGCGGTACTCAAAAAACAGAGTCTGTTTCCCGATCTCATAGAGAGGGAATCGAGAGTCTCAATAAGACTATATGGTCGGTGGCAGGCGGTAAGGGAGGTACGGGAAAGACTATTATTTCGGCTAATATCGGTGTAGGTATGGCCGTTCTGGGATATAAGGTCATCCTGATCGACGCAGACCTTGGAGTGCCCAATCTCCACAACTATCTTGGTATCAAAAGACCTCAGATGACTATCGACGATTTTCTTGTTAAGAAGGTCGCCAGTCTGTCGGATGTTATCATACCTACTCCGATTGATAATCTCAAGTTCATCAGCGGAGGTACAAATCTGGTAGGAATCGCCAACCTCCAATATGCAAAAAAACAAAAACTACTGAGGCATATTAACAGGTTAAACGCAGATATCATAGTAGTAGACCTTGGCGCAGGTATTTCTCATAATACGATTGATTTTTTTAATCTCTCCTCACGCGGGATAGTGATAACAAATCCGGAACCAAATGCAAATCAGGATGCCTATTTCTTTCTGAAAAATGCTGCTTACAGGCGTTTGAAGAATTTTACAAAAGCCAACAAAGAATTTAAGAACACCTTTGAGGCTTATATTGACAGCAACGGAAACGGTACTTTTGATTTTCAGAAATTCTACGAATTTCTGCCTGACTACTCTCCGGTCGTACACAGGGATTTCAACGATTATATGAACGATTTCAAGCCGCGGCTTATTATGAATAAGATAAGAAAGTTCGGGCAGAAGAAAGAAGCGCAGTGGTTTTTGAATCTTGTACAGAAGTTCATGAATATAGACATGGATTATATTGGGGGATTGAAATTCGACAACAAAATTATGGATTCTTCTGAGAAATCGTTCCCCTATATATGCCGTTTTCCGGGATCACCTAATTCAAAAAACATGTTCGAGATCCTTGATACTCTAAATAGTGTGGACATGAAACACCATGAAGTAAGATCATTCAAGGAATTCCGCAGCAGACTCAAGGATTACCGGAAGAACTGGAAATAGCAGTTTCATTGCGGTAGTACTCCCATTTCTATTTCACTAAATATCATTTATTTTATTGTACCTGCAGAAGAAGACAATTTCTGGATATCTGAGTAAGTTCACAACTGAAATATTAAATTGAGGGCACATGAAAGCTCCACAAAAGAATAATAAAGAACTCATTAAAGAGTTAGCAGCGCTGCGTAAAAGGAATACCGAGCTTGAAGAATCTGAGGCAAAGTATAGGGATCTTTTCGAAAATTCAATAGAGGGCATTGTAATTTCTAAGGGTGATCAATTTGTTTCAGCTAATAGAACCCTGATCGAATCACTGGGATATGATACATTCGATGAGATAGCAGAAAGAGATATCTTTAAATACATCGCTCCGGAAAGCACGAAAGTCATATCTGACCTGATAAAAAGCAGTGAAAGTGAAGATCTTTCAAAGGTGAGGCTGGAATTCAAGGTAATCCGAAAGGACGGCGATGTTAGGGATACTGAAATGTCTATCGGTTCAATAAATATCGGTAAGGAAAAATTCCTGCAGAGTACATTCAGGGATATAACCGACAGAAAACGTGCACAGACCGCACTCCAGGAAAGTGAAGAGAAGTACAGGAGCGTAGTAGAACGGGCTACAGACGGAATAGCGATCCTGCAGAATGAACGGATTAAGTTTGCAAATCCTACTTTGATACAAATGGGAGGCTACAGCTATAATGATTTCATTGAGAGTTCTTTCTTTGATTATATCCATCCGGATGACCTTGAAAAAGTGAGAGGCTATTGGGACGGCAGAATGGATTATTATGATCAAGTGCGCAGAGGAGATCTTCACCCAGGTTTGTATGAGGCAAAGTTTCTCAGAAAAGACGGTGAAATAGCCTTTACAGAAGTAAGTGCGGGACTTATAGCTTACAAGGGCGAACCGGCGGATCTGATCGTTATTCGTGATATCACGGAAAGAAAAAAGATCGAAGAAGAAAGAAGGAAACTTGAAAAGCAGCTTTTCCAGTCTCAGAAGATGGAATCGATAGGCAGGCTTGCAGGAGGAATAGCGCACGATTTCGGGAATATTCTTACCGTGATTCTTGGCCATGCCGATATGATGAGAAAGATTTTCGATGATCCTACAACAATGGAAGGTAATGCAATAGAGAAGATACACAAGAATTCGATAAGATCACGGGCGCTGATTAAGCAGCTTTTGAATTTTGCACGAGGCGGAGAGTTCAATCCTGAATACCTGTCGATAAATTCTGTAATAAAAGACACAGTCGAGGTATCCGGACGGATCTTTCATAAACAGGTTAAGATCAATTATAATTTCAGTGATGAACTTTACATAGTAGAAGCCGATAAAACCCAGCTTGACCAGGTATTAACCAACCTTATAATAAATGCAAGGGATGCCATGCCTGAGGGTGGTGAAATAACTTTTAAAACGGAAAATGTCAGGCTCGATAAGCATTTTACCATGAAGAATCCAAACCTGAGTCCCGGACATTATATAAGAATCTCGGTTACTGATACAGGTAGCGGAATACCGGAAGAATTAAAAGACAGGATATTTGAACCATTTTTTACAACAAAGGTTAAGGGTAAGGGAACAGGATTAGGATTATCAACTACTTACGGGATAATCAAGAACCACAAGGGGCATATTGACTTTTATAGTGAGGACGGTAATGGAACTACCTTTAATATATATCTTCCGGCATCTGAAGAAATAATGAATAAAATCAATTCAGAAGGCAGGATAATCCCGGGAACCGGTACGATAATGATAGTGGATGATGAAGAGGATATCAGGATGATGGTAAAGGATGAATTGGAATCGATAGGGTATAAGAGCGTGATAGCGACTGGCGGGAGTGAGGCTGTTAAACTGTATAAGGCCCAGAAAGATTATATCGACATGATTTTACTCGATATGATTATGCCCGAATTAGGCGGTAAGGATACTTTCACAAAGTTAAGGGAGATCGAGCCTGATGCCAAGGTATTGCTTATGAGTGGATTCGACCTTAAAGGTGAGGAGATGAAGATGCTGAGTGAAGGTGCAATGGGTTTTATCCAGAAGCCATTTGAAGTCGATGAGCTATCTCAGGTGATAAACCAGGCTTTGAGAAAGTAAATATTGAACGAAAATATTTCTCTGAAAGTACTAATTTATGAAATACTCTTTTGTCCTTATAATTGTTTTTATATTTCTTTTATCTTCGGGTTGTACCGGAAGTGGCGGTTGAGGCGGAGGGGTATGTGGTCCGGTGGATACGGGCGTGTCAGGGGGTAAAGATCCCGGTTTTTTGAAGATAACTTCAAAACCTTCAGAAGTAATGGTTTATGTTAATGGTATTTATGAAGGTTATACTGGTAATGATACACTGAAAATCAGTGTATCGGCAAATTATAGTCACACCTTAAGGCTTGAAAAGAATCATTATTATGTATTTTGTGATACTGTTTCTGTTTCAAGTGGTCAGACAATCGTACGGCATTATGAACTGATTCCCGACGATACTACTTCTTTGATAATGAAGAAGGCTCCCCTGAATGATTAGAGGAGCCTGTCAGTTAAATCTAAGATCATTTCTTTTCATGCTTTATCTTCATTCTTCTCTGTTTTTCTTTCCCAGGGAGTCCATTCTTCATCCAGAATGTATTTCATCATCCATCTGATCTCTTCAATTTCGCGGGTTCTTGCATGGCGTGGTTCGCGGAAACCATGCCCTTCTCTCGGAGCTTTTAAGTATCTCACCGGAGCTATGCCAATGTCTCTTATTGCTGTTGAGAACATCATGCTTTGCTGCTCGGTGTCTGTCCGGTCACGCTCGCCATGAAATAAAATTGTTGGAGTTGTTACATTCTTCACATGAGTAAGGGCAGATTGGTGTCTCCACTCTTTAGGATTATCCCATGGAGTACCTCCGATATGCCAGAGTTTAACGTCATGATTGAATCCCGGACCGTACTCGGAAGTCCAATCGTAAACACCGGCGCCGATAGATGCCGCCTTGAACCTGTCAGTCTGTGTGATGGTCCAACCACCGAGAATTCCCCCGTAGCTCCATCCGCGGACTCCGAGTTTCTCAGGATCGACAAAACCTTCTTTAATAACGTGATCGACACCGTTCATGAGATCCCAGTAATCACCGAAACCAATTCCGTCACCCTTAGCAACCGTGTTACCTTCCCGCAGATGATCAGTGTATCCGCTGCTTCCTCGGACATTAGGTGAAAGTGATGCAAAACCTAATCCGGCATAAATATGATAACTTGTTCGGAAACTATTCGAGAAGACTCCTGCAGGTCCTCCGTGTATATTCAGCATCAAAGGGATCCTTGTTCCTTCCTTGTACCCGGAAGGAAGATGAAAAAGCCCCTCGATCTCGAAATTCTTTTTGCTTTTCCAGCTGATAACCTCCATCTTTGCCAGTAGGATCTCCTTCTCTATCCAGGGATTTGCATCTGTCAGCCTTACCGGTGCAAAATTCATTACACTGGAAGTATAAATGTCATTCGGAGTATCATAGTCTGAATATGAGTAAACCATGCTGCTTCTATCTGCAGAGAAGGAGCTTACACGCAATGTCCCGGAGATATCAGTTATCTGGTTGAATTCACCAGTCCCGGCATCTATTTTGAACAAATTAGTATTTGTTTTCTGCTGACCGTTGAATAAAAGATACCGGCTGTCATTCGTCCAGGTTATCCTGCTGATACTTCCTTCAAAATTGCCAGAAAGCAGCCTGTATTCCTTCGTATTCGGATCCATAATATATATCTTTGAATTCCTGTTCATCCATTCTTTATCATCTGCGGCTGTATAAGCGAATTTCTTTCCATCAGGTGCCCAGTTTAATGAACCTTCAGGGGCATTGTTTTCTGTAAGCCTGGTTTTGAGCTTATCGGCAATGTTCATAATATATATCTCACTGAGATAACCGTCATTCCTTCTGTTTGTATATCTGGCTGTGAATAATACTCTTTCTCCATCGGGAGATACATCAAAATCACCAATAAGAAAATCTTCATCAGTTATCTTTGTTTCTTCCCTCGTATTCATATCGAATTTCCACAAATTGCTCCAGCTTCCAGCCGTCTGCCCGTTCGGTCCCTCATCAACGAAGATCACATCGTAACCTTCCTTGTATTTTTTTTCATCCTCTTTGCTTCTCGGTTCGGAGGCTGAAAAGAATATACTTTCTGAATCATCCGACCATTTATATCTGCCGACACTGTTCTTATGTTTTGTCAGCTGTACAGCCTCACCGCCGCTCATCCGCATAATGAATATCTGGCGGTTCTTATCAACTGTTCGTGTAAATGTAAGGTATTTACCGTCAGGGGAGTACTGAAAACTGCTGCCTCCCTCTTTACCAATAAACTGGTATTCCTCACCTCCCTCAACAGGGATCATATAATATTTTGATTCTCTCTTATTTTCCTTCCAGTTCAGTTCGGATTTTGAAAAAAATACCCATTTCCCGTCGGGAGATATCAATGCATTACCCACATTTACCATATTTAGGGCGTCGTCACTCGTCATCGGCCTGCGCTCTGCCTGAAACGCTATAGCGGTAGAGCCGAAAATAAAAAACGCTGCAATAAAAAATACGATCTTAGTTTTCATAGTGCACCTTCAGTCATTCTATTTAGATTCTTTCATTAAATACAAGGAAGTAATAAGATATAAAAATTGGAAATAAATTCAAGCCAAAATTGAAGATTTAGGGGATATAATGTTTCTTGTTGTATTATTAACATATTATTTAGGAATATGAAAGATGAACAGAATTACATATTGTATAGCAGTATTGGCGATTATATATATTTGCTCTTGTATTAGTCCCAATGAGCCAAATAATCGTGATCAGCCTCTGGATGTACCCGGTAAAGATCTAATTGCTTTTAAAGCAAAATTCCCTCAGGAGAATGGTACGCATCTTGTCTTGATGAATTTCTATGATAGAATGAGTTTCAGGATAGTCAGGGTAGATTCAGTAGATATGAGCGGGTGCAATATTTTTAACTATGATAAGACACAGATTTTGATGCATGCTAAACCGTGGTGGATTGACATTTATAGTTTTGGGCCGCGTCTTGGAGGGCCATTGGGCATATATGAAATAAACGAAAATAAGATTACTTTATTATACAGACTTGACCGGGGAAATTTCGAATATATCTCCGGAGTTGCACCAGTTTGGTTTAGAGATGATACGGGATTCTTTACAGGATACGAAAATCTTTCATATTTCCTCTTTGAAAAGTGGAAATGCTATACTATAAATGATGATCTCGTTGGTTCAATCAATCCTCTTGGAGCGGATGATTGCGACAACATAGTAGCATTATATAGTGAATACTCCGGTGTTGATTCTGTACGAACGTTTTACCTTATAAAGATAAATAAAAATGGAAATATATTAAATATGGTTAAGAATGACAAGCTTAAGAATATGCTTTTTAGTGATATGCCTCCCGGACCCTTTACCATTAATAACAAAGCTATTAATATCTCCTGGGATTCTGCAAAAGATTTATTTATTTTCTCAGAAAAGGGAGCTGTTGAAAGAAAGACTAAGATTTCCTTAACGAATTGGGATGGTACATATTACAAATCTCTAACCTCCGGTTATTACCGGGATGATGCTCCTGTTTTCGGGCCGGCCGGTAACTTTGTAATGTTTAACAGAGTAATTGATAACACGCAATATCTAAACTACAAATTTATGATCGTTGACTTAAGGACAGGCGAGGTTAAGGAATATCTTTTACCTGAAGATATAGGCGCCGAGCGTATCTACGGTATAGATTATTGAGATAAATCCATATCATTTCTATAATAAACCGCATATTCTGACTCTATAATTATCATATTGTAATATGTAGCTATTTAAATCGATTTTCCTTGAAAAAATTGTGAATCTTCCTTAAATTCATAGACTTTCGGTTTAGCATTATTCTACCCGATTTTATCATCTCATTTGAGAATAAAGAAAAGAACAATAAATCTTTAACTGGAGTACAAAATGATCTATATCGTAGAACCACCTGTAAACGAGCCGGTATTGAGTTACACCCCGGGATCACCTGAAAAGGAATCACTGCTTGCTCGTATAGCATCAATGAAGAACGAAAAAATTGAGATCCCGCTGATCATAGGCGGAAAAGAAATAAGGACTGGAGATCTTGCAGACTGTATATGTCCTCATGATCATAGTACAGTTCTCGCCAAATATCACAAGGCAACGAAGAAAGAAGTTGAGATGGCTGTACAGTCATCTCTGGATGCAAGGAAAGAATGGGCGGCGCTGCCATATAACCAGAGGATAGCGGTATTCCAGAAAATGGGAGAGCTCCTTGCCGGACCATACCGTGACACACTTAATGCGGCGACAATGCTAAACCAGTCCAAAAATGCCTACCAGGCTGAGATAGACAGTGCCTGCGAATTGATAGACTTCTACCGGTTCAATCCGTACTACTATTTCCAGTTAATCCAGGAACAACCTGACAGTTCACCCGGAATGTGGAACAGGGTAGAGCACAGGGGACTCGAAGGATTCGTTTTTGCGGTTACTCCGTTCAATTTTACTTCCATAGCAGGTAACCTGCCGACTTCACCGGCACTCTGCGGATGTGTTTCTCTATGGAAACCTGCCTCGAGCGCTGTTCTCGGAGCCTATTATTTGATGAAGATGTTTCAGGAAGCCGGAATGCCTGACGGAGTGATCAATTTCATCCCAGGACCGGGTAGGGAAGTTGGCCCTACTGTTATGAACCATCCTGAGTTGTCGGGAATTCACTTTACAGGATCGACCGCGACTTTCCAGAATATGTGGAAGACTGTTGGAAACAATATCCATAATTATAAATACTATCCCCGCATAGTCGGCGAAACAGGGGGTAAGGATTTCATCTTTGCCCATCCGTCAGCCGATGTTCAGGGACTCTGGGTGGCCATTCTCAGGGGTGCTTTTGAGTACCAGGGACAGAAATGTTCAGCCTGTTCCAGGACCTATATTCCGAAATCTATCTGGGACAAAGGTAAGGATGATTTCCTCGATATGATTAAGTCAATCAAGATGGGCGATGTAGAGGATTTCGGTAATTTCATGAATGCAGTGATCGACAAGAACGCCTTCAATGATATTACTGCATACATTGACTATGCTAAAGATGCAAACGATGCCGAGATCATTTCTGGCGGTGGATATGACGATTCGAAGGGTTTTTTCATCGAACCTACAGTTGTCCTGACAACAAATCCGCATTTCAAGACTATGGAAGAAGAGATTTTCGGACCTGTATTGACGATCTACGTTTATGATGACGACAAGTACATAGAAACACTTAGACTCTGTGATTCGACTTCACCGTATGCATTGACCGGAGCGATATTCGCAACCGACAGGTATGCAGTCGAAACCGCATTGAAGGAACTTGTCCACGCGGCAGGTAATTTTTATATCAATGACAAGTGTACAGCAGCGGTAGTTGGTCAGCAACCGTTCGGCGGCAGCAGGGCATCAGGTACAAATGATAAGGCAGGGAGTATCCTGAACCTTGTCAGGTGGATATCACCGAGATCCATTAAAGAAACCTGGGTACCACCGCATGATTACAGGTATCCTTTCATGGGGTAGAGAATTTAATAATAATGATCAAAGGCTGCTTTCGGGCAGCCTTTTTTTATATTGACTTTTATTCATTATCTGATCCTATTGTTCGTGGAGATACTGAATGTTGTATTAGGATTTGAGATAAGACCCGGATTCCCGCCTGCGCAGTAACGACAGAAAGGGAGAGACCGAGAACGAGGTTAAGGGGAAATACCCTAGATTAAGTCGCAGAATAATTATCAATTTTTTAATTTCTGTGATTCCCTCATTCTATCAGCGGGAAACCATTTTAAAGAAGTAGTCTATAATAAAATCATTCAGACATCACTAAGCCATCTGGATTCCGGCTCCTCCTTAACGGAATGACAGTAACTTCTTTCTTTCGGTATAAAACAAATCTTTAATTATATGTACCTGTAAAAGAGCATTAAATCCGTCATTCAGGAAGATTCCTGTCGGGAATCCATTTACGTTTTTATATCATTATCGAATGAGATACAAAACCACCTGCAATTTAGCATATCTTATAATCTGAATTTGATATTCCCATCTAAGATTATTATTCTTTTCTTTGTAATGATTATGAGGCCTCATATACGGGGTAGCATGAAAGAGTCCGCTGAATTCTATTGGAATCAACCAGATGTTAAATGCAGCGGCTATCGAAAAAACTCAGGAGGGGATTATGTATACTGGCAATTCAACCTTTCTTTATCAGTTGGGTGATGAAGGAAAAGAGATTATTGAGATTCAAAGGATTCTAATTGGCTGGGGAGTAAAAGAGAAACCGGTAGAAATCACCGGGAAATTCGATGTTGCCACAGAAGAGGCGGTTATGAGGTTCCAGGAGGCTCACGGCCACTACCCTTCAGGCAGATTCAGCGATAATACTCTTCAGAAGATAAAAAGCGAAATATCAGATCATAGGTTTAAGATGGTTGAATACAGGTGCAGATGCGGGAAATGCGGTGGTTTCGGGCGCGGGATGTACAACAACGAGTATCTAAAAGGTAAACCTGAAACAGAAGCTTATCATAAATATGAATATCCAGGGATCGATCTCACCCTTATCTGGGCTGTCAGAGCTTTAATGCATAGGGCTGGAATAGACCGGATAAAAATAACTTCAGGTTACAGGTGCTGGTATGACAACAACAGGCACCACAGGCGGACCACCAATCATATGGGTAAGGCAGTAGACTTTGTGAATGTCTCTGCCGGGCAAAGCGGAAGCATCAAAGATAGGATCGAAGATGGAGAATGCGCAAGAATCCGCGAGGTTGGAATAGAAAACTGCGGTTTTCAGGCAGGATGGTATAAAGAGGGAAAGGTGAGCCTTGAAATGCCCCGACATGGCGCATATACGTGGGTGCATCTGGATACGAGATGTATTCCATCAAAGTTCAGAAGACATATCAGATCGGAATGATATTACCGGTTTCGATATTTAAATGAAAACAGCCCTTCCTGTGAGGCTAAATAAACTATACCTTTTTCGGGATCGACTAACATTCTAGTAAAAACTTTATTCGGCTCAGTACCGGCAGGTGAGAATTGCTTCCAGTTTCTACCTGAATCATTTGTAAAGTAGAGTACGCCGGGTATACCTTTTGCGAGGGCGAGGAACTCACCTGCTATACTGGAATTGACTGCTTCGCAATATTTGGCAGATATTCTTTCCCATGTTCTTCCGTAATTATCTGTTCTCAATATTCCTTCACTTGTCGCAGAAATCATGCAAGGGGATTTGTCTTGAACAAAGTCTATGTCGTTTATCCTGTTATGATTGATCTCTTCGATTTGTTTAGTTTCAAAGATCTTTTCCCAATTCCTACCACCATCCCTGCTGCGGTATAAAACACCTGTTTCTTTGCCGTTTATCTTGAATTTCTTATCAATATATCCGCAGACTACAACTTCCGACAAATCTTTTGGGTCTACGGTAATCGATGTTGGGTAACCGATAATTTCTTCTTCAATTATATGGTCATTCCAAGTCTCACCACCATCCCTGCTTACTGCGATCATTGGAAATGAATAATCCTTAGAACGATAAACTACGTAAACCAGATTGCCATTTGCGTAAATATCACTTGTATTACATATCTCTCTGATTGGTTTCCATGTTGAACCACCGTCCGTGGTTTTATAAATGTATTTTCCACCTCAACCGCCTTCGAGACCATAGACAGTCTCCGAATCCTGCCTGTCCACACGAATGCAGAAAAATGCCTTCCCGGACACAAAGTTTATCCAGTTTTCACCACCGTCTATAGTCTTTTTCAGGACAATCTCTGTTAAGCCAATATTACCTCTTTGTATTTTTTCAAATGCCTGTACATATATAATAGATGGATTATTTTGAAAGTTATCTAAACTCAATACGTAGCCGCTAAAGTGTTTTTCGAATTCAATAGATACCTCAGTAATATCCTGGGAAAGTATTAAATCAGGTACGAAACATAAAGAAACAGATAATAATCCAATAGTAGAAAATCTTTTAAGCAATTCAATCCTCCGGTAAAAAATAACTTATTTGAATACGCACAATATAGTGAACCATCTCTAAAACAGAAAGAGGGTTATCTCCCATACACTTCAGGAGAGATCCTGAATTTCTCTATCTTCGGGAAGCTTTCATCTGTTCCCCGTACCTGGTAATATGCATAACCATTTTTTATTATTGCTGGAATACCGGAAAAATAAACGGATGACACATATTCTCCTGATTCAATATTCAAAACATCCACAAACACTTCATCTTTCTCATTTTGCTTGTACGTGAACACAAAAACGAATTCATTATCTGTTAGCAGGTTTTGGATGGATGCGTAGTATTTCGCTTTCCTCGCGATGTCATACAATCCATCTACGAATTCCTTTAAATTTGGAAACACCCTCGAGTTATATTCTACGTTCCTATCCCACATGCTGAATACATCTTCTCTGAGTTCGGTTTTCTCATACTGATTCGAGATCTCTTTTATAATCCCGGAGTCAATGTCGTAAGCGCTAAGGTTATAGAAAGACCTGCCGTCTTCCAAAGTGGTTTCGTGCCCCGTCTGGATATATACTATTGTTCCGTTTTCAGAATAGCTGAAAATGAACCTCGATAAATACCACATTGAGAAACCGATCATGGCGCTACTGCCCGCACTGCCGGTTACGGTCCTGTAGGAGTGTTCAACCGGGTATTTAGCCACTTCTATCAGCTCACCATCCTTGTCCAGAATTACAATATTGTACTGTATGGCGTCCTTTGTATTCCGGTAGTTTTCGCCACCAATATATAAGAGGATTCGTTCATTCTCACTGAGGTAAATTGATCGGTACATTCTTCCGGATTCCCACCCGTATTTTTCTAGAATATTTTTATGAGTTTCGGTTGTTGATGTATTTTCTTTCAGTACGACCGAAAGGTCTCCCCTGAATACATTGGAGCCGTACCTGTCTCTCACAGTCAGAAGACCTGTATTGGTAATATAAGGATTAATACCATACTCGAGCTCACCTGGGCCCTGTCCCTTTCCAGCAGACATCCTGACCGGCTGTCCCTGGCTGTTATACATCTTGATGTAATCCTCATCGATCACGTAGATTTCACCTTTGTCGCTGACTGCAACTCCCCCCGGACTGGCTAATAGGTACTCATCAGGCAGGTTCTCATCACCGAAGGTAAGCTCGAGGGTGAGCATATCCGTAAGGGCTATCCTGGATTTAAACGATACTTCACTGTCTGATGAACATTGAATAAAAAGGAATCCAAAAATAAGAAGAGCGTTTTTCATGTAGCACCTGAATATTTTTTAAATCGTGTTATACTTTTGCTATGTTTGTGTTCTCACCGTTAAACATTATTAGTCAAATCTGACACTTTCGGTGAAGACACCAGCAGTGAGCATGATAATGAACTTTATTAGTTCCTGCCGTTTCAGAATGTATGCATAATCTGTTTTCACTTACACTGCTGGTGAAAATATTTACAGTGAGCAGTAAAAACAGCAATCCTGTTATTCCCTACCCGCATATGGCGAGAGGAATCATGTCTCTGATTCGTGGCACTTACAAACTTGTTTGCGGGTGCTTGTTGAGATTTCTCCGCTTCGTCCTTTCCGTCGATAGCGGGATTGGGACTCCAGTCGAAATGACAACTGACTTACAATTTTTATATCATTTCGAGCGAAGTCGAAAAATCTCAGAGAATACAGCGTATATTATGCTCAGTAAATGAAAACATAATATAATTACCTCTCATACACACTCGGATCGATACTGTATACTTCGACCTTAGGAAAAATATCTTGTCCTCTTTTTAGAAAATAGGCTTTTCCATCTTTAATATATCTTGGTATAACTGAAAAATAAGCCTGTCGCAGGTATTTACCGGTACTCCCGTCAAATATATCGGTCAGGATTTCTTCATGGTCGTTTTTGGAGTATGTGAAAGCAAAGATGTAATTACCGTCTACCCTTAAATCTCTTAGCGGCGGGTAGTAAGGATGTTCCTTAAGTATTTTTATCATCTGTTTCGCAGCGGCTTCTCTTCCATCTTTTTTACTGCTGCCCCTGTATTTATCGAAATGAGATTCGGGGATATCCAGCCTTTTATATTCCCTGTGAATTTCAATTATATTGTCTCCATTGTAGTCCGTGATCTTTATAGTATAAAAATGAAATCCGTCATTTTCAAAACGGTGATTGATTCCTCCGGAAAAAACAACTTTACCTATGGATAACTGTTCTAATTTGAATTTATCCTGGTAAAAAACCGGAAGACCGAAATTACCGCCAAGCGCCTGCTGGTATATCTCGTTTTCTCCGAGTACAATTGTTTTGTCTTCTATTTTACTGACAACCAGATTGGCATTCTTTCTGTTTTGGAATCCTGCACCGCTTATGATATATATATAGCTGTCGATATCTGCTAGGATCAATTTATCTATAAGTCCAAAATGCATGTTGTATTTCTTTTTTACTCTTTCGTATCCTTCATACTGGGAATAATTGATCTTTCTCACAGCGTTCAGATCAGAATCATAGAAATTATACATTAACTGTCCTGCAAAAACTGCAAGAAAGCCTTCATACGATAAATAAGGTCTGCCATTATTTTTGAATTCACCCGGGCCATAGCCTTCCCTGCCTAATATATTTTTTGATTTACCGTTTGATGTAAAAATCTTCATCCTGTTTTCATCTGTAACAAGGATATCACCATTATTCAAAACAACAATCCCTGTCGGCCGTGCCAGCAGGAATTCATCAGGCAGGTTCTCATCACCGAAGGTGAAATCAAGAGTAAGGACATCGGTTAGCGGTTCGGTTTCCTGTGAGTACGAATTAGAGATAAATATTCCGATAAGAAATATGATGGTGACTGAAAGAGATAGCTTTTTCATGATAATCCCGTTAATAATATATGATAATCCCGTGCTAAAACACAATAAGAATAAATAATGAAAAATCAAAAATATTTTTTGTTTCACAAATTTTAATGTTTTTACATAATGTGTTGAATATAAAATCCAGCATCTTTATATTATCTATATATCATCCCCTAAAAGTACAGAGTTTTATTTCAAGGAGTAACAGATGCGCGAGCTAATGAATGAAAAGAACGTCGATTATATAGAACGTACAAGGAAAGTGGCGCTGGAGAGTATAGTTCCTATTGTATCCGACCTTGATCAAGACCAGACCTATCCCTGGGAGGTGATCCAGGCTCTGAAAGATGCAAACCTGATGGGTGTATGGATTCCCGGGGAATACGGCGGTAAAGGTGATGGAATACTGAATATGTGTCTGGTAGTAGAACAGCTTTCACGGATTTGCGGTGGTGTGGGAGTAACCTATGCGGTTAATGCACTGGGATCATTCCCCGTCATTGTCGGAGGAACGGAAGAGCAGAAGCATAAATGGCTTCCGGAAATAGCTACG
>JANQEH010000300.1 GCA_028278455.1 bacterium | reverse complement strand
GGGGATTGATCAGATACTTGATGAGGCACAGACATACTACACCATTTGAAATGGTCGAGTTTAAATTCCACGTAAAACTACCAATATTCGTTGCCCGGCAGTGGATCAGGCACAGGACTGCGAACGTAAACGAATATAGCGGCAGATATTCTATTCTTGAGGATGAATTCTATATTCCGGAAAGGGACGTACTTGCAGAACAATCGACAAGTAATAAACAGGGTAGGGAAAATGTGCTCCCGGAGGGCGAAGCAAAGCTGATACAATCAAAGATAAAACAGCACAGCGATCTTTCTTATGCGCTTTATGAGTTCTTCCTGAATGAAGATGAGAATGAGGATATGGAGCGTCATAAGCTTGCCAGAGAACTGTCAAGGATCGTTATTCCCACGAATGTGTATACCCAATGGTACTGGAAGATTGATCTTCATAATCTATTTCACTTCCTATCGCTAAGGCTTGATGAACACGCTCAGTATGAGATCAGGGAATATGCGAAGATAATGGGTGAAATGGTAAAGGCTTTTGTCCCGGTAGCCTATGAGGCATTCGAGGACTACCGATTGAATTCCGGCAATTTCAGCGGGCTGGAGATCGATGCTTTCAAAAGACTTTTCAGCGACAAAAAGTTGAAAATGAAGGCTATTGAGGAAGCCTGTGAAGGGGCAGGTTTTAAGAATAAAAGGGAAAAATCTGAATTCATCCATAAGCTTACCAGGATATTCGGTGAAATAAAGTAACCGGAAAAAGCATCCTTTTAGGGGAAAACACCTTTTCAAGTGTATTAGTGTAAATACGAGCGTCACTATAACCCAAATGGGGATAGAATATGACTTTGCCGACATTTGTGAGAGTTATGTTCAATTCTGCTCTGGTGCTCACATGTATTTCTATTTGTATTCCTCAAAAACTTTTTTCCCAGGCAGAGCAAGAATATTTGAATAATGGAGAAGAATGTCTAAACGGTGTTAATGAATATTATCTCACGAATGACAAACAGTTCTTCAAACCAGCCTCTGACGGTTATAACATCTCTCTTATCGGCAGGTGGGCAAACGGGCCTTGTCAGGCAGTCGATGTTGAAAGTAATGTCCTGTGTTTTTCCAGAGGTGGATTGATCGAGATAGCAGATATAGCCGACCCTGAACAACCTGTTATTCTTGCTGAATTCCTTGTTAATGGTGAGATAAGAGACCTCGATATATCAGGAGATTTTATATATGCAGGTATGAGACCGGGAGGGCTGGTTATAGTCGATATCAGCACCCCTTCAAGTCCGGTAGAAAGAGGGAGATTCTCAGAGAATAGCAGTTTCTGGGAGGTTAAAGTTTCTGGCGATTACGTTTATGCGGCAGATTATTTATTTGGACTGAGAGTGATAGATGTATCTGATCCTGATAATCCCTTTGTTGCAGCAGAAAGAGAAACAACGGGAACCAACCAGGGAGTATCGGTCTCAGAACAATATGTATATCTTGCTGCCGGTAGTGGAGGAATATATACTTATGATATAACAGATCCAACTAATCCTGTCGAAGTAAGCCATTATGATCCTTCATATTTCAAATCACATGATATATGCGTTTCCGGCGACTATGCTTATATAGCCGAGTGCTGGTATGGATTTGTAATACTGGATGTAAGCGATCCTTCAAATCCTATTCAGGTCTTTACCAACGATTACAGGATAAGCGATCTTGAAGTCGGATCTCATGGTTGGGAAGTTGCAGTGCACGGAAATTTAGC
>JANQEH010000294.1 GCA_028278455.1 bacterium | reverse complement strand
ATCGATCCCTGCGAAGTAGACTATATTAGAGCCGGTAACTACGACAGAACTCCCATGGATCTCTTTTGACCTTATTTCATTACGGAAATTCATTGCCTTGAAATCTGAGGAAACAGGATTTAAATATAATATTTTAAACTATCTGCGTCAAGAAATTAGAGCATTAATTTCATTCAATTGTTAAGATAAGACAAGAATACTAACCAAATTAATGCATTAAAAACTGAATTCCGCTTTAATATATACTTCGTCATTCTTCTTGAACCTTCCAAACATTGATTCAGAGCCACCACCATATAGATTTAAACCGAATTCAAGGTTCAGGGCATCTTCAGGAGAATAAATGATTTTAGGCTGCACCATATATCCGCTTTCATCAATATCATAAAGAGTAAAAATCTCTGCCGAATGCTGTTCACTTGGTCCGAAATCCCTGCTAAACCTCGAAGAAAATGCCTGCCTCATTGGGAATCCAAGCCCAAGTCGGCTCATGATACTCTCTTCCATCTGTTCTTCTGAATCGTTGTTGATCATAGTAATATATTCCTTGAAATACTGCAGGTTGACTTTCAAACCGTTCATGAATGTATAATCTGTCCCAGCTACAATCTGAATATAAGGATTCTTGACAGCCGGATCATTACCGCCAGAATCCTCTGTTCTAAAATATGCAGCTTCAGTCCAGACACCGAATGAATGGAAGCTTCCTGCCATATCTGCAGAGAACATCTTGATCCTTCTAAATGTCAGTTTATCTAAAATCTGAACCTGATGATTCGGATCATATGTGAATATGGGTGTAAATATATTCTCCCATCCTTCAAAATAGCTTACCGATATATCGTATAATCCGATTGTACGCTCAAATTTCAACGCCCATTCAGTATTCTTCAATTCATTTTCAGGAAGGTCCGGCTGAAGTTCCCCTAAACCAGGGATAGGGATGAAGGAAAATCTCGGATTGTCTGTAGGAAACCTGTAGTAATCGAATTCCGGTTTCCATACGAAAGTCAGGGTATTTTCACCCAACCAGAATGAACCCTTGAACATCATCAAGCCAATTTTCCTTATATTTTTAACTTCCGAAAAATTTCCGAGCCTCTGTGGATTTAGTATATCCGTAGGATTCAATTCATCTGCTTTCCCCCATGCAACGATCTGTTTACCAAACCTGAAATCACCCCAGCCATAATATAGGTCGACATACGCTTCCTGGAATTCCCATTCACCTGTTTTCTTAATACCGTCATAAATGTAATAGGATTTTACATGGAACGCCGAACTCTCCCCCATTGTAGAAAGGAGTTCCATTTTGATCCTTGTTTCCATCAAACCTTGGTCCTGAGGTCCTTCTATATAATTTTTGATCCACTCCCTTACACTGCCGCGGATCTCATAATTCTGACAGAATGCACCCTCTAAAGGGTAGAATAACAGTAATAATAAAATCACTGGAATTATAACTAAATTATTCATCCGGACTATCTCCTATCTATGTATTCTCTTCATATACCGGGTATCAAAAAGTTTTTCCTCCAGGCCTGTATCAACCTCGATATTATTCATATAGATTTCTGTTTTATGCTTCGATTTTAGATTCTCCATCGACATGAATTGTGCTACCCAGTATTTTCCAACATTAACCGGTTCCAGGACTTTTTTCTTCTTAAGCTGGTTTCTTCGGTCATAGAAATCCTCCTTGATGAGCATATATTCAGTTTTCCACACCCACGATACTATTTTTGAATAATCGGTTACTACTCCTTTATTTGGAATGCTTTCAACGATCCAACATTCTTTACCGTCAATTTTTTCTTCTCCCATGAGTTTATATTCATAATCCTTTAATTTCCTGTCACCCATATCCTCATATGTAAAATCTGAACCCATGAAGCTGCCTTTCTTGGCATGAGAGGCTATACGTCTTACCTTGCCGAATGATGGGAGGTATAACCACATATCGTCATCTCTATCGTCATAAGTATGCTTGAGAAAACTCGATCCCTTTACATCAGCCGGGGCTAAAAACCACATTATCTGCTTATCATCACCCCATCTGTACGATTTCAGTGTCCTCTCCCTGACCGATCCTCGTTTATCGATCAACTTCATAATGGTTTCCATTCTCGAGTCAACCGGTACCGTTCTTGTATCGACTTTCTCCATGATCTGTGCCCCTGTCATCTGTTCCTGAGCCGTTAAAAGGGCATCTGACCAACTGATAGATAATATTAACATCAATGCTGCTATACTCGATCTGGTCTTCATGTTAATCTCCTTTATTCAATCTTTCTTTATATACGTTAATGAAGAAGCAAGCAAGGTCAAAGTCAGTATTGCACAGAACATCATTATTACAGCCAGCATAAAACCGAGGTACCTTACAGGTACAAAGCCTGATATTGTCAGCACCAATCCTCCGCAGGCAGTTGTCATTGCACTGTATAATATCGGTTCTCCAACCCTTTTCATTGCTATCAAGGCTGCTTTCAAAGAATCTTTCTTTTCTCTGAATTCTATTTTGAATCTTGACAGCAGGTGAAATGAAAAATCTACACCTATCCCTATTATCATGCTCGAGATCATTGCCATAGGAATATTCAGATCAATACCTGTATATCCCATGATACCGAAGTTGAGGATAACACACATTGCAAGAGGTATGATCGAGAGAAATCCCAGTATAAATCTTCTATAGGTAGCGTATGCTATAATAAAAACTACAATGACTGCGAAACTAATACTCCTTGCCTGGGATTGTATAACCAGGTAAGCGAGGTCTTTAAAAAACACTGAAAAACCGGTTGTTTTTACAGTAACGTCGCTTAAATTATCCTCTATATACCGGTCAATATCATTCGAGATTTTCGCAACTTTCCTTGTCGCGACAGATTTCAGCATCGCAATGACCTGTCCATATTGATAGGAGTTGTCTACAATAGCCTCAAAATCATCCGGCTCTCCCGATGACTCGTACATCAACAGCGACTGGGCTACCCCTGCATTAGTCTCAGGGATCCTGTCATATGCAGGATCGTTCTCATTGAGCGCCTTGTTGATCTTCTTTACTACTGTGGCAAGAGACATAGTAGATCCGACCTCTTCAAACTGTTCAATGTATTCCTGAAGATCATTCATAGAGTTCATCATGTACTCGCTCTGAATATCTCCTTCAAAGAGAATATTCATATTAACCGAACCGTTCAGATTTTCGTTGACCATTCTGTCAGATTGAACTACTTCACTGCTCTTCGGGAAAAATGTTATAGGGTTCATTTCGATCTCGACTTTTGGAATCCCGACGGCTGCTGTAACGGCTATGAGTATTCCAGCTACAGCGATACCGTGTCTGAGTTTTATTACACCCTTACCAATAGTATCCAGAAATCTATCGACAAGCCCTTCTCCCGATCTTTTCTTAATAGACTTCGGCATCGGTAAAAGACTTAAAAAGGCAGGGACGAACGTCAGGTTATAAACCAGTGCCATAAAAATACCGAATGATATTAGGTAAGCCATCTCATGATGCATAGTTAAAGGAGAGGTACGCAGTGACATGAATCCAGCCATCGTCGTTACACACGCCATCAGCATTGGGACAAATATATGCGTTATTGCCTCTTGAATAGCTTTTTTCTTATCTTTCAGCAACTCAGCTTCCTGATAGAAATTAGTCATGATATGGATACCGTAATCTATCCCTATTCCAAGCAGAATTATCGGCATTATGTTATTGAATGTAGTGAATTCATAACCCAAATGTCCCATCAGGCCAAGCATCGATAAAAGACTAAGGATCACTGCTCCGAGTGGAAGAAGAATCCCGATTAGTGAACGAAAACTTGCAAACAGCAGAAAAATTATCAGAAGAATGACAAACGGTATCAGCCTTCGTAAGTCTTCTTTCATACTCTTTGAAACGATTGTTGTAATTATTGGTGTACCCGCCATGTAAATCTTGTCATTACCCTCGAGTTCTTCTGTAAGACGCAATATCTCACGGTAAACATCCTTAACCTCTACACCATCCATTATTTGAGCCATGATTGATGTATAATTACCGTCCTCAGAGACCATAATTCCGATATACGTCGAATCGTTATAAAACATTTCTCTTATTCTTTGAGCATCCTCTTCTGTTTCCGGATCAACTTCTAAATAAGGAGTTACCTCGAGGCCCCATTCATGACCCTCTATATATTTGATAGTAGCAAGGCTGGTTACCCGGTTAACTCCACCCATGACTTCGAGCGAGTCAGAGATCGCTTTAATATTCTTGAGTGTCTGCACATTGAAAATAGACTGTTCTTCATTACCGATACCAATAAGCGCAACATCCGAACCTCCAAAGATTTCCTCAAGTTCATTCAGTGTCAGCCTTGAAGGTGTATCTTTCGGAAGAAATGACTTAATATCCTCATTGAATCGGATATTTCTAATTCCCGTAGCCAATCCCATGGTCAATATCAACGTAACAATAATAATTTTTACCGGATTAGCTATAACAAATTCTGCAAATTTTCGCATTCTATTTCTCCTTTTGGACTATTCCATGCAGAAGCAATTCCGGAACAATTGTTTCTCTCTGTTTTAGAAATTCTTTCTGTTTTTCTTCATCCAGGTCCATAAAAACCGTGAAGATCGGCCTTATTATGAAGAAACTGAGATGCAATCCAAGGAACGCATTTATGAAATGACCGAAATCTATATCTCTGAATTCTTTTTTTGCAACTCCATCGGCTATCATTTTTCTGAATTTAAAAGGAAGTATCTCACCTGTTTTCATGAATTCCCTGACAACACCAGATAAGTTATCGGAATTACTGCTTAGCGCTTCCAGAAGGATTTTCAGACTTGCCTGATTCTCCAGAATATACCTGCTGTATATCTTCGACACTTTTCTCAATCTTTCGACAGGATCATCTTCTTCTATCATTAGAGCATCTATCTTTTCTCCCAGATAAGAAAACAATCTTCCCACAACTGATTTTAAAGCCTCTGAATATAGATTATTTCTTGTTGAATAATAATAGTAGACCATCGCCTTATTAGCCCCCGCTCTGTCCGCAATTTCTTCCATTCTTGATCCATGAAGACCTTTCTCTGAAAAAACCTCGACAGCAGCTGACAAGATATTTTCTTTTGTATTCGATACCATATCCTTACCCTGATTTGATCACGAGTTTCATTTTTCACGAATTAGTTTAACGTTTTCGTTAACCAATATAACAATATGACGATTGCATGTCAAGAACAATTTAACGTTTTCGTTAAATTATTTCGTTAATATGAGTTTTTGAGGGTGATATTGCAGTTTAATTTCGATAATAGACTATAATACTGATAGTTTGGTAGATGATTTTCATCTAAAATGGTATGGATCAGGCACTTGTGTTTAATACTCGGGATATCATTTGGGAAACCTCATGAAGCCTGAACGGTTTCTGAAGAAATTCAATTTCTCCCTTAATAATAAGATCATTTTCCGTAACATCTTTTGAGTAACCGCTTAGAAAAACAACCTTTACTCCCGGATCGATTTCTTTTAACCTGGAATAAACTTCTGTTCCTTTCATTTCAGGCATCATGAAATCTAGAAGAACCAATTCTATGGTCTCCTTCTGCTCTTCAAATATCCTGATCCCCTCATTACCGTTTGATGCGAGCAGAATAACATATCCCAATTCCTCAAGCAGCTTTTTCGACAAATTCCTGATGTGAATCTCATCGTCAATAAGAAGAATGACTGATCTGCCTTTCAAGATATTGATATCGTCTTTCCTATCCTGAGGATTCCTCACCACTTTTAATGAAGCAGGAAAGAATAATTTTACGATAGTCCCATCTCCCACAACACTGTCAATCTTGATTTGAGCATTATGGTTTTTCAGGATACCATAAACAGTGGCGAGACCCAAGCCTGTCCTTTTCGATTTGCCTTTGGTTGTAAAAAATGGTTCAAATATATGTTCTTTGACATCGTTATTCATACCGATTCCGTCATCAGAAATGCATATTTCTACATATTCACCTGCAGAAAATCCCTGGTTAGCTGATGCAAAATCGTGGTCAATCATAACATTTCTCGTGCTTATTACGATCTTACCGCCTGCTGGCATAGCATCTTTTGAATTGATTAGTATATTTGAAACAACCTGGTCGAATTGATTCTTATCAACTTCAATAGATCTTATGTTTTCTGTGAAATCGAATTTAATACTTATAGTGTCGTCAAAAAGCTTTTCGATTATCTTGACGATATCCTTTATCGTTGAATTTGGCTCAACCGCCTCGGGATTATATTTACCTCCCCTGGCGAATCCAAGGAGCTGCTGAGTAAGTTTTGCTGCTCTCTCAGCTCCATCCATAATAACGTTCGATGCCTGCTCTTCAGTAGTTTCGGAATTGAGATATTTCATATGAAGTAATTCCGCATACCCCATTATCCCGGTCAGGATATTGTTAAAATCGTGCGCGATTCCACCTGCCAGTCTTCCTATCGACTCCATCTTTTGGGCCTGAAACAACTGCTTTTCAATGCTTTTCCTGAGATCATCTGCCTGTTTACGCTCAAGGATATCCCTGGCGATACCCTGCGTTCCGATAAATGATTCAGACCGCGGATCATCCGTACTATATAATCCTTCTGCATCAATAATAAATGTCTTCTGATCTTCATGAAGTTCTGTCGATTTAATTTCAAAAGGAACAATACTTTTTTGTTTTGT
The DNA here is from genome assembly GCA_028278455.1 of bacterium. GTDB lineage: Bacteria > SM23-31 > SM23-31 > SM23-31 > SM23-31 > JANQEH01. The sequence goes on along the minus strand of JANQEH010000294.1, from coordinate 1,453 downwards.
GATCAGCCTGAGTTCGAGACATTTCGTACTTCTTTCACCAGTTCTTCTTTCATTAATTTTATGAAGTGCCTTCTTCCGGTCATCCGGATGAACGATATCTAGAACGTTAGTCCCTATCAGTTCTTCTGGGATGTACCCATAGCTTCTGACCGCATCACTTATAAATGTGAAATTCCCTTTTTCATCCAGCCTGTAGATTATATCCGGAACGGTTTTAATGATCGAATCAAGGTGCTGCCTTTTCTTTCTCAGTTCATCAGCTGCCTGCTCATAATGTTTAAGTGTATCAAGATACTTCGATGTAGCCTGATTAAACTCCTTTTTCGTTAAGCTTAAATCATTATCAAGGTGTTTTAGCTTAATTTCAAGTGTTTTGATCTTTTTTTCACTTTTAGTCATTTTGAAACCAGCCGGCCTTTTCCATTTTATCTAATTCACCATTCACTTCTTCCATAAGAAGATCTAATCCCAACGGATTTACATTCAGTTCTTTCAACAACATCTTGAATGTGCTGCTGCCTGCATACAATGAATCACAATACCCAAGTTCTCCAATCTGGCAATAATAGTCTGCTACATACAAAGTTGAAGCAAGGATCCTGTATGCACCATCTGTTTTTTCAGGATTATGATGTGAACCGATAGCAGCTATTAACTCATCAGGAAAACTCCAGCTTTTTGCTAACGCTTCACCTATTTCCAAATGATCGAATCCAAATAATTCTCTTTCATTCTGATACAGATTCTTTTTCTCCTTTTCTGCGTTCATTACACAGTTTTTGAATCTATTTTGTAGAAACTGATCTTCAACAATTATACCGATATCATGGAGGAGGCCTGCTATATATGCATTTTCACCTGACTTACTGAACTCTCTGCGATAAATCAATTTTGCTAATATAGCAACAGCATTACAATGCTTCCAGAGCGCATTTCGTGAATATCCGTTAATCGAATCATCATTTCTAAACAGTTCACATACTTTTTGACTTAAAGCAAGTTCTTTAACAGCTGAAAATCCTATCAATACGATAGCCTCCTGAACACCTTTTATTTCTTTAGGATAGCTATAAAAAGCAGAATTTGACAACTTTAAGAGTTTTGCGGAAAGTGGTGGATCTTTTTCTATGATATCTTTTAGATCCTTAGCGCTTGAACAAGGATCGTTTATAATCTGGATTATCTCAGAAAGGGTTTGTTTTATTGATGATATCTTTGATGAATTAACCAGTTCGATCAATCTATCTATATCAGCATTTTCGTACATATCAGAACCCTCGTTGGCTTTCACATTCAGAAACGTATTCATATTATTGTCCAGACCTTTGCCATTTAAATACATAACATTAATTACCTCATTAAACTATAAACTGAATCGCAAAAACCATACCAGTCCTGCAGGGGCCAGCAGCTTTAATTCCTTATAGTTATTAGCAGTAATGAGTTATGAAAT
>JANQEH010000287.1 GCA_028278455.1 bacterium | reverse complement strand
GCCTTCGCAGTTTTCGCTAATGAAGCTGTTTCAGGAAATGCAATAAATTTACCTGCTGTTACCGGCGCATTAAAAAGCAGTATTTCAGGGAAGATCATAGTTTAAATCAAAAAAAAGGGATTGTGAGTCCACAACCCCTTTTAAAAATTACCATGGTTGATTCATTGCTGTATCTGTCTGAAATAATCAATCTTATCTTCAACAATATTCTCACCATGACTTTTTACAAGGAAAGCTTTGAAACCGGCTACAAAGTCAAATGCTTCTTTCTTCAGATTTGAAGGAGAATTAATAGATACGATCTGACCATACAGATTATAGACATCTTCAAGTATCAGCTCGAAAACCATGTTCTCTTCGACAACAGCGAGATATTTCAGCCAGCAGTTCTTCTTATCGATAGGATCCTCCAGTCCACTGATAAACTGCTTGTTATCGAGATAGCCTTGATACTCTTCCTCTGCATTCCCCGGTTTATTTCTTTCCGTGGGTAAAACTAATCTAACGTCACCGGCCTGGAGACCGACAACTCTGTAATATGTATTTTCATCATAACTGTTAATACGTCTCTGTCTTGTTACTCTTGCGAGCTCTTCCAGCTCTTCATACTCTTCAAATTTGGCGGCAATAGCATCAAAAACGTTTGCCTGAGTAGCGCCGGAAATAATCACTGAAGGCTGTCTCATCGGCTGAGCTTCTCTCAGGACAGTCTTGACAGGGGGTTGTTCTTCAAATGTTTCCTGCTCCGGCCGGTTCTCAGATCCAGGTTGTTCAGTAGTCTTAATTTCATTATCTGTCCGTGCGGCCAGCACTTCCGTTGACTCAGCACGTTCCGGTACATCTATATTGATAGGAACTGACTCCTCCTGAACAGTTTTTTCATCTTCATTATTCTGGGTTGCGATCTGCATTTGCTGAGAACCTGGATCGACAGGTGTTTTGAACCGGTCTATTTCGTTAAATAATACAAGAACTATAACGGAGGCTGCCGCAACACTAATTATTCTGCTCCATTTGATGTTCGAGCTTCTACTCTCAGATTCGGCTGCTTCACGGATTAAAGGCTTGATATTCGCAGTTTGTGAACGGCCTTCGATCTCAGCCCGGATACTTTCTCTCTGGTCTCTCCAGAAATCAGTTCCGGGATCTTCGATCACATCAGTCTTGACGAAATTGTCAAGTTCTTTTAGCTGGTCAAATTCTCTGGAACAATCTCTGCACTTTTCTATATGTTCACGTACCCTTCTTGTTTCATCGGCAGAAAGCTCATTGTCGAGATAAGCTCCTATCAGTTCGAGGTATTCTTTACATTCGTTGTTACTCATGCTATAATCCTTCACATACTATTAATCATTTTCGTATCACTTCTGTTCTATGTCTGCAAATATCCGGATTTTTGCAGAACCGATTTCAGCATTGTTCTCGCCCGGCTCAGTCTCGACATCACAGTTCCGATAGAAATATCCATTGTGTCAGCAATTTCTTTATAAGACATATCTTCAAAAACTCTTAAAGCGAACACAGATCTCATATCCGGCGGAATGCTTTCCAGCGCTTCCCTGACATTACCTTTAAGTTCACTGTGTACATAATCCTCTTCAATATCTCTCTTCTCTTTCGGATCAAACCTGTGTTCATCTTTCATGGCTTCAAGGGATTCACCGCGCTGCTTCTTATGTTGTATGAAATTCAGAGCAGTATTTATCGCGATCCTGTATAACCATGTATAAAATCTGAAACCTTCCTTGAAACTATCCAGGTTTTTATAAGCTTTTACAAATGCCTCCTGGACTACATCATTAGCGTCATCGTGATTGACCACTATCCGTATCACAGTATAATAAATTCTCTGTTGATACTGTGTTACAAGATAGTCAAAAAGTCCTGTGTCACCTTCCTGAATCCTTCTTATGAGATCGGCTTCCATGAGCCTGTCATTTTCAGGATCCTCACCCGGGTCTGAGTTAAAAACCTGCAGTCCGGCAGTGATCAGAAAACAGATCAATGCTTCTGTTTCAATTAATGATACCATTCAGCCTGTTATTATATTCCCACAAAATTGAAAAAAATCAAAATTTCAGAGAATATTACTATATTGTTTTACCTTAACTAAATTCTTATTTAACATATCATTATATTGAATTAACATATAAAAATCAATATAAATAACTTAAACGCTTATGGATAAGAAAATTTCCCGAATCGCTGGATAATTGTACACTTAAACAGTTTTGGAATAAAATCACGGGTCAATTGTAAATAAAATACTCTTAATATATCAACCTGAGACTTATCTGAATTCCAGTTCAGGGTGGGATTTAATTGTTGACATAAGTTTCAGTATATGTTAACTTCTATACACTGATATAAATGGAAACGGTATTGTTTAATATAATCAGATACTTAGAATAATATTTTCTGTATCCTGAGAATGAACAAAGGATAAGGAATGGCGGCAAACGCAGGGAGAAAAGGAAGTAAAAAAAATCCAAAAAAAAGTTCTAAAAGATCTAAAACTTCAATAGATAAAAGTTTTGCGCAGAAGACACCAAAGAAAAAAATTAACATCCCTTTAAAGAAATTTTCGATCATTCTTGCTGCAGTTTTACTATTGATATCTGTATCTTTTACCGCTTACACAGTCTATACAGGCAGGCCGGGAGAATTGAAGATTGCATACCCTTTTGACGGAGCCGTTTTCCCCCCTGAGATCATAGCTCCGAAGGTCTGGTGGGATCATAGTTTCACTGATGCAAATAAATGGCGGATCACAATCGACTTAAATGACGGAGGAGAAGTCTATGAAACAACAGTCGATACCTGCGTATGGATGCCGGACAGAGAAATCTGGGAGGCTATAAAAGAACGTTCAAAACAATCCGAAGCAAGATTGACAGTCACCGGTTTCATATCTGTTGCGGGCTGGAGCAGATCTCTCGCAAACCAGACTATCACATTTTCCACGTCAAATGATCCGGTAGGGGCTCCTATTTATTTCAGAGACGTACCTCTTCCATTCAGGTATGCCCTCAGGAATGTATCTGAGATCAAATGGAGGCTTGGAGATATTTCTTCATACGATCCTCCTCAGACAGTTTTGGAAGGGCTGCCGGTTTGCGGTAATTGTCATTCATTCTCTGCAGACGGTAAAACCCTGGGGATGGACGTCGATGTGGGAAATGATAAGGGCGCATATGTTATATCAGAGTTCAGTGAAGAGACTGTATTCAGCAAAGATAAAGTAATAAGCTGGTATGATTATTACGGGGACAGAACCATCCCCACTTTCGGGCTGCTTGCAAGGTTATCTCCCGACGGAAGATATGTAGTCTCGGGTATAAAAGACAGGGCAGTGTTTCTTATAAGGAATGATCTTGCTTTTTCCCAGCTTTTCTTCCCCGTGCTGGGAACACTGGTCTACCATGATACGGAAACCGGTGAGATCAAGGCTCTTCCGGGAGCCGATAATCCGGATTATAATCAATGTAACGGAGTATGGACACCAGATGGTAAATACATAACTTTTGCCCGGGCTGCCTCGCCGAAACTGAAATCAAGAAGTATTTCGAAAAACGTAACCCTTGATGAGAATGAATCTGCTGAGATCCTCGGTGGAATGCAGTATCTGTATGAAGAAAGAGAAGGCGGCAAGAGATATACTTATGATCTATACAGGCTTCCGTTTAACAACGGAAAAGGAGGAAAGCCCGAGCCTGTACCCGGAGCATCAAATAACGGTATGAGCAATTTCTTTCCGAAATATTCACCTGATGGAAAGTGGCTCGTCTTTACCCAGACTAAGAGCTTCATGCTGCTTCGTCCGGACAGTAAATTATATATAATGCCTGCCGAAGGCGGTGAACCGAGGCTTATGAACTGCAATACGGAACTGATGAATTCCTGGCATTCGTGGTCCCCTAACAGCAAATGGCTCGTCTTTGCATCAAAGGCCTTCACACCATATACACAATTATTTATTACTCATATTGACGAGAATGGAAACGATACTCCCCCGGTACTGCTTCATAATTTTGTACCCCCGGACAGAGCTGTGAATATCCCGGAATTTGTTAACATGACTCCCGGTGAACCAAGGACAATTGTAGAGAGGTTCATTGATGATTATAATTATTACCGAGGGGGGATTATTTACCAGCAGTTCGGTCAGTATGACAAGGCTGAAAGAGAATACGTTCGAGCCCTGGAGGAAAACCCGGATAACTATCTCGCACACCAGGCAATGGGTGATATCTATGCCCGGAAAAAACAGTACGACAAAGCTGAGGAATCTTTCAAAAAAGTGATAAACCTTGAACCGGATCATGCGGCAGCTTATTTTAATCTGGGAAGTGTATATGCATTAACAGAAAAACCGGAAAAGGCCCTGCATGAATATGACAGGTTTCTGAATGTCGAGAAAGACGATGAATATTTCATCGCCCGGGCGCATATATGTAAAGGCAGGGTTTATTACGACCGGAAGGATTATGAAAATGCTAAAAGCGAATTCGAAAGAGGGATCAGGTTTGACAGAACTAATCAGGATGCATATATCTTCCTCGGAAATGTATACTTGAGAAAAGGTGAAATACAGAATGCCGTGAATGAGTTTAATAAGGCTCTAAATATCGATCCCGAAATTCCTGGTTTGAAGAAAAAAGTTGATGAGCTTGTCGGTCAGATAGGTAAAAATAAATAATTGATGAATTAGGTGAAAGTTAAGCGATAAAGAAAGATCAATTCATGCGGAGAAGTTGTGGAAAATATCAGCAAAGGAAGTATTGAAAGAATTTCAGAAGATGGTATAGATGTTATTATTGTAAAAGAAAACACCAGGAAAGAGATATCTTTAAATTCCGTTTTAGATGAAAACAGAAAGTTCGGAGATTCGATCAGAAAGGCAGCAGGATCCTTAAAGGAGCTTGATGCTGAAATACTATCATTAAATATATTCGGTAATGTAGGATCATTTAGAGATTGCAGCCGGACAATTGGGGAATATTTTAAAGAATCGAATTTTCCTGTAACTTACATTGACGGGATGAACTGCTTCACCGGCGGTATTGCCGGATACAATATACAGGCAATATCCGGTATAAAACTGACAGATATAATTATTGACAACAAGGTAGCAGGATGTTCATACAGTGATAATTATGCAAATTACTGTATTTTGGGCAATATCCAAACTAATGATACAGACAAACCGAGGGATCAGCAAACTCTCCATACACTCAGTGCTATAGAAAAAGCGTTAAAAAAGGCCGGAATGAATATGACGGACTTGATTAGAACCTGGTTCTATAATGACAAGATTCTTGAATGGTATGATGATTTCAATTACGTCCGCACGAGGTATTATGGAGACAGGGATATATTTAAGAAGCTGCTGCCGGCGAGTACAGGTATAGGAGGCTCAAATCCAGCAGATGCAGCATTGGTTGCCGGAGCAGTTGCCATTAAAAAGAAGTCAGATGAGATTGAATTTGAAATGCTTCCTTCTCCCCTCCAGTGCAAAGCTTATGATTACGGCAGTTCTTTCAGCAGGGCTGTTGAGGTAAAGCTAAAGGACCATAGAAAAATCTTTGTTTCCGGTACGGCCAGCATTGATCCTGATGGAGCGACAGCACATGTTGGAGATATAGGATCACAGATAGAGTTGACCCTTAAAGTTGTGGATGCAATCCTCCAGTCGAGGGGAGCAGACATGTCTATGACTTCAAGGGCAAACGCATATTTTAGAAATACCGGAGATGCAAAACTGCTTATTAAATATATAAATGATTATGATTTACCTCTGAATACGGTCATAATATCAAAAAATGATGTATGCAGAGATGATCTGCTGTTTGAAATAGAACTCGATGCTGTACTTTTGAATAAATAGCTGATTTATTTTAAAATATTCTTACTATTTGAGTATAAATATTCTTAAATTTAAATTACTGAATTATTTGTGTTATAAATTTATGGCGAAAAAATCCGGAAAAGGGAAGAAAAACAAGAAATCCGGTAAATCTCCCGTATCATCTAAGCAAAAGTCTGATCTAGAGAATGCTTCAGTAAAAATAAAGAGCAGATCTGGCGTAAGAAAGAAGATTAAGATAAAACCGGCTAAGATCGCTTGTTTTATTCTTGCCTTGATCATTTTCGGTTCTGTAATTACAGGTATATCAAGCCTATATTTAGCAGAAAAGGGGGTGCTGAACTTAGTCTATCCCTTTGACGGATCCATTTTCCCGCCAGAGATAATTTCACCAAGGATCTGGTGGAGCGATACCGGTTCTGATGCAGATACTTGGAGGGTGAAAATTGGGATTGAAGGTGATGAATATCCTTTAGTAGCCGAAGTAGATACTATTGAATGGACTCCCGGTAGGGAGTTATGGGAAGATATAAAAAGCCGCTCCATTGATAAAAAAGTCAGTATAACTGTTGAAGGTATAAACAAGTTTGCGGGGATTAGCAGAACTCTCTCATCAGATAACGTTACAATTCAGATATCAAAGGATTCAGTGAACGCTCCCATATATTACAGGGATGTTCCACTGCCATTCAGGTTTGCCCTAAGGAATGTACCTATGATTAAGTGGAGACTGGGTGATATTTCATCATACGATGAGCCTCCTGTAGTTCTTTCTAATCTTCCCGTTTGTGGTAACTGTCATTCTTTTTCAGCAGATGGAAAAAAACTGGGGATGGATGTGGATATCGGTAATGACAAGGGTGCATATATCCTTACAGATTTCAGTAAGGAGACATTCTTTACAAGAGATAAACTTATAAGTTGGACAGATTTTACAAGAGGCAAGGATATAGCCACGTTCGGGATGCTGCCGAGAGTATCACCCTGCGGTGAATATGTTCTTGCAGGATTAAAGGATAGAACAGTATTTCTCCCAAGACCGGATATAATGTTCTCTCAGATATTTTTTCCGGTAATGGGAATAATAGCATATTATGATTGCGAATCCGGAAATATCCAGGCACTACCAGGAGCCGATGATGAGAAGTATGTTCAAAGCAACGGCATTTGGTCCCCTGACGGTAAACATGTCATATTTGCCAGAAATACTGCTGTCAGGCTTAAAACAGAAGCTCAATTCAAAGATATAATATTAAACCGGGAAGAGTCCGCAGAGGTTTTGGGAGGAGAAGAATATCTTGACAAGGCGCAGGAAGGCGGCAATAAATTCAAATTCAGTCTATATAAAGTTCCTTTTAACAAAGGAAGAGGCGGGAAGGCGGTACCGATCGAAGGGGCATCGAACAATGACAGAAGTAATTTCTTTCCGGCTATATCACCCGATGGAAGATGGCTCGTTTTCACCCAGACACATAGCTTTATGCTGCTGCAGCCCGACAGCAAGCTCTATATAATGCCTGCCGAAGGCGGGGAACCGAGATTGATGAATTGTAATACAGACCGGATGAATTCATGGCACAGCTGGTCTCCGAACAGCAAGTGGTTAGTATTTTCTTCAAAGAAATTCGGACCATATACCCAGTTGTTCCTGACTCATATTGACGAGGAGGGTAATGATTCACCACCGGTCCTTCTCAGGAATTTTACACCCCATGAAAGAGCTGCTAATATTCCGGAATTCGTTAACATGGATCCAAAAGAATCCAGGGTGATTGTTGAACGGTTCCTTGACGATTATAACTATTTCAGGGCGGGCAGGATCTATGAGAATTTTAACGAGTTTGACAGGGCGGCCGAAGAATACCTGAAGGCTCTGGAAATGAATCCTGAGAATAGGGCATCCCACTATTCACTCGGTACTATCTATTCAAATAAAAAGGAATATGAAAATGCCCGGGATGAGTTTCTTGCCGTAATCAAATACGATCCAGAAAATGCCATTGTTCGAACTGACCTGGGGAGTGTATACCTGACTCTTAAAGAATATGATAAAGCAGAAGAGCAGTTCAGGGAGGCTATAAGAATTAACAATCAGTATGCCGCAGCTCATCACAACCTTGCCAGTCTGTACCTGATCAGGAATGATCTCGACAACGCAATAAAGGAATACAGGACAGCGATTTCTGTTGCTGACTTAACCCAGGATGTTGTCGGAGCGCATTTTAACCTTGGCGGATTATATCTTACCCAAAATGATTTCAAAAAGGCAAAGGTTGAATTTGAGCGTGTTGTTGAACTGGATCCGGACAATACCGATGCATACAGCAATCTTGGTACAATATACGAAAAGCTGGGTGACAGACGCAGAGCAGAGGAAATGTATACAAGAATCACAAGTACCGATCCCGATGATGCAGAAGGTTTTAATGAGCTGGGAAAATTCTACCTGGACCGCAGAGACTTCGAGAAAGCAAAGGAATCCTTTCGGAAAGCTCTTGAAAAGGAACCGGATAATAAGATTGCTCAGCTCTCACTTGGAAGAACATATACAGAGATCAAGGATTATAAAAATGCATCCCGTATTTTTATGGATATGATTCGTGACGATCCTAACAATATTTTTGCGCACATAAATCTCGGAAGGATTTATACCGAGACGGAAAAATATGATAATGCTATCACGGAATTCAAGACAGTTATACTATTGAATCCGAATGAAGCAAACGCCTATTTTATGCTTGGAGAACTGCATACAAAACACAATGAGAATTACCGGGAAGCAATTGCTAACCTTAAGAAAGGTCTGACTATAAACCCGGTTTATTTTAATGCAAGGATACTCCTTGGCAACCTGTATCTCAGGGTAGGTAATATCGAGAATGCTGTAGATGAATTCGAGTTTGCATTAAGGTTGGATCCAACTGCTCCGGATCTTCGAAATAAAATCCAGGAACTGAAGAAACGGATAAGATAAATTAAAAATATCAATGATCAATATACATTTTCTTTCAGATATTGAGACGAAATAAAAAGGATTTTCTGTGATGACTCACACTGATCTAAAGATACTTGACTGTACTATCCGTGATGGCGGATTAATGAATAACTCCTATTTTCCTATTGAGACTGTAAGGGCTGTATTTAATGCTGCCTGTCTGGCAGGACTTGATTTCGTTGAACTGGGTTACAGAAACAGCAAGGAAATGTTTTCTACCTCTGAATTCGGCCCCTGGAGATTCTGTGATGAGGAAGACCTCAGAGCAGTAGTGGAGGGTATTGATCGGAGAAATACCCAAATCTCGATAATGCAGGATGCGCATAAGTCGGTTCCTGAAGATATACTCCCTGAAAAGGATTCGGTAGTCGACCTTATAAGAATTGCTGCTTATTGCAGGGATATTGAAAAGGCTGTTATACTGGCGAACAATGCAGTTGACAAAGGCTATATGTGCTCGATTAATATTATGGCCATTTCACATGAAAGCCGTAAACGCCTTGATGAAGTACTCGATATAATAAAAGAACAAACCAGGGTTAAATATGTATATATTGTTGACAGCTTCGGAGCGTTGAACTGCGATGATGTGATCGGGCTTGTAGAACAGTTTAAAGATCATCTTGGAGATAATGGTACTGGAATCCACTTTCACAATAACCAGCAGCTTGCATTTGCGAATAACTGGATCGGAATGAAGTACGGTGCTGAAATAGTAGATGGTACGCTGGATGGATTGGGGAGGGCAGCTGGGAATTGTCCTACTGAGCTTTTGTTAAGTTCTCTCAGATCGGAAAAATATGATATCCTCCCGCTGCTTGAAGTTATCCAGAAAGAGATCATTCCTTTGAAGAAGAAAATCCAATGGGGATATCATATACCTTATATGATAACGGGAATATTTAACCTGCATCCGGGTGCAGCCATGAAATGGTTAACAAGCAATGAGAAAGACGACATTGTGAAGTTTTATAAAGAGATATCGGGGAAATAAACTTTGATTCTCCGAGATATTTCAGTTCTATTTCTTGATCTTTAATCTGCCCATGCGCATCTTGTTCTGGCCAGACATCTGGTCGGTAACCTCCACTTCAAATTCATAATCTCCCGGTTCCAGAGAGGATATGTCAAACATTACATTCTCCTTTGCCGTCCTCGAATTTGAATCCAGATTATATGACTGAGTCAGCAGGAGCTCAGGATTTGATCTGCCTCTTATCCTTGCGATCAAACCTGATTCAGCTGCCCTTGCGATCCTGAATTCGATCATATAATGAGCCAGGTTGTCACTTCCGAGAAACAGATGATATATTTCAAGATAAACCTGCAGATTCTGACCGTAGGGAATCTCCTCTCCGGGAATAACCGGGAATGGAAAATTTTTGTTAAGTAATTCATCGGAAACCTCATAACCGGTTACCAGGTCACTTAATTCCAGGAGCTCAAGGTCTGGATTCAGCGGCTCAGGAACCTCGAAAGTTCTGTGGCCGATGTAAGGCATATTTGCGGAAGCGATACTTTCACGCAGACTGCTGTTCCTTGTCGGATCGTATACCTCGACTGCTAAGGTGAAATGGTTCTTCTCCGGTGTATGATCTACGATAAATGATGAAGTATTCGAGAAGAGAGCCGTTGGTGGCTCGGAATCCCTGTCGATCTCGTTCATTAGGGAATCTCTGATAATAAGAGAATGTTGAAGAGTATATTTTTCCATTTTGCTGAGTTCAACAATCTCTGAAAGTTCGGTTGTCAATGGACTTTCAATATAAGACATGGCCGCAACAGCTATCTTCGGTTCATTGTTCTCGTCGAGAATCCTGCTCTGTGAGAACATAACTTCGATGTCATTTATATATAAATTCAGCTCAGAAAATTCCTGAGGTCCCCAAAGCTTATCAGGATTGTTCCTGTCTTCCTGTCTGAACCGGTCGCGAACCTGCCTCAGCATTCTCGCGTCATACCTGTACATGCTGATCTGTTTCTGAATCTCCATAAGTCGCTGCCTGAAATAGGGATCAAAATTCTCAAACTGCTGGTATGCCTGCATCTGCAGAAGAATCCCTGGGGGTATCTCATTCGTGAATCCCCTGTATGCCCTGTTGGGTATGAAATCATCCAGGCCATTCCTAAGGCCGTAAGGAGAAGACTCGGCTTCACCGAATATATAGATGACGTTCCTGTCGGTCCCCAGGTTCATATACTTCCAGATTGTAATTTCCTGATAATTCTTATAATTCACCATCTGTGCAGCGTTGGGATTTTCCATATATTCCTGGCTATTCCTGAATAGGTTATCTGTTACTGCCTGATCCGGCGGCCCGAATTTAACAAAAATCAATCCCCGGTCGTCAGTGCCGTAAACCGAGTTATCGTTCAGTCTGAAATTTTTACGGGCATAGTGGATCCTTTCCCAGTGTTCAATTATTCTTTCGTTTACTGGAGTAGACTGAACCGGATCGCTTTCCACCCAGAATCTGCTTATTTTTCTACCAATGGATATATCCTCTTTTTCAAGCAGGTCTTTCCATTCATTACCGGAGGCTTTAGGAAGGAGCGGCATAATCCTTCTAACATCATTTTCGATAAATTCTTTGTACTTAAAGAGCTCCTGAGAACCATAACCCCATAGGTAGATCAATGTGGCAATCTCATACTGACTCTCAAATTTATTCTTCGTTACAAGATCGACCAGTTCGATCCCGATCCTCGGATCGATCAAATCCCGCATTGCCAGTACCCGTGCTCCCTGGATCCAGACCTGGGCAGCCTCTTCATAATTCCCTGTATCCCTGAGCTGGGCTCCCTCATTATAATAGAAAGACATATCCTGGGCAGACAGACCGGAGCAGATTAAACCGGAGAGAGATACCAAAAGAATCACGATTGCTTTATTTTTCATTTCCGTTAGGTCCTGGTCGATTTTTGACAGTTTTATCTTTTAATAAATTACAATTAAATTCATCAATTATTCCACTCTTTTATAAAAAAACATTCTAATTACTGGTTTTGTCTCCAGTTTTTAAGACTTTTACCTATACTAACTTTTTTAACGCAGTCCTTGCTTTAATTGAAAACTTCATGTAAATTTAAAATCTTTATTCGGAATTAATAATTTACGCGGTTCACAGAATGAGATTCGATAAAAGTCTGCCCAGAGAGTTATTCCAGAATGCCGCGCCGATAACAAAATTACTCGGTCTTGCAGGTCTTGTCGGTGTAGTTTCCGGACTGGGTGCAATTCTGTTCTATTATCTCCTGAATCTCAGCTCCCACTTTTTTCTTGATTATCTAATGGGCTACAGGCCCATGGAACCTGCAGGTGAAAGCTCACTGTTTGAGCATTCAGAAACAGTGTTAAATCCTTACCTTTTTT
>JANQEH010000244.1 GCA_028278455.1 bacterium | reverse complement strand
CCGCCGGTAAATTCTGCAAGCATTATATCTCTCGCAACCATAATATCTTCAGCAACACCAGGCATTCCCTTCAATCCGAGTTTCGTGGATTGAAAGCCTTCATTCATGCAGCCGACAGAGGTAAGTTCTTTTTCTTCGGCATGTGAGATAACGGGAATGTCGAACTTTTTACAATATTCCAGCGCAAGCCTCATGATTTTACTATTGAGCACCGGTATACCGTCATCTGATACTCCGACTATACCTGCCTCGTGCATGAAACCAATCTCCGCAAGTTCCTCACCTTTTGAGCCTTTTGTCACCGCTCCTATCGGATATACATCTACCGGGAGGTTATCCGCTTTTTCTTTAATAAACCTGACTGTCTCCTGTGAGTCAGTTACTGGATTAGTATTTGGCATTGAGCAAACAGCGGTAAATCCACCGGCGGCGGCGGCGGCGCATCCTGATTCGATAGTCTCTTTTTCTTCAAATCCCGGTTCTCTCAGGTGCACATGTATGTCAATCAGGCCGGGTAAAACGTAGCTTCTCTTGAGGTCAACTAGTGAACCTTTCGCAATTCTATCTTTGATCTTGCCGATCTTATCGATTTTTCCATCCTTAAGTACGACATCCAGATTTTTTAGAGCTTTTTTCGATGGATCCCAGACTCTACCGTTTTTAAGGACAACGATCCCTTTCTGAAGCTTTGATTTGAATTTTTTCATTTTTAGTCTATCTCTCTTCCGCTTAATAGATATAGTACAGCCATCCTAATGGCCACACCGTTTGTTACCTGGTCTAAAATTATTGAATAATCGCCATCGGCTACTGCTGTTTCTATCTCTACCCCCCTGTTTATTGGTCCCGGATGCATAATCACCCAGTCTTTCTTATACCTTTCAAGCCTGGCCATGGTTATTCCATACTGGTCATGGTATTCACGCAATGTCGGGAACAGGCCCCCCTTCTGCCTTTCTAGCTGAATTCTCAAAACATTAAGTATATCAGCATATTCCAGAGCTTCATCGATCCGTGTAAATACTTTTACTCCAACATCATCAATGAACCTCGGCATCAGTGTCGGTGGGCCGCATACTCCTACTTCGGCGCCGAGAGCCTGAAGTCCGTAAATGTTTGATAAAGGTACTCTTCCGTGCTTGATATCTCCTATCAGGCACACCTTTTTGCCTTTCAGGTCTCCGACTTTTTCTCTCATAGAATATATATCGAGAAGCCCCTGTGTAGGATGCTCATGAGAACCATCTCCAGCGTTAATTATCGCTGCATCGAGAACCTTGGTCAGAAATAACGGTACACCGGGTGAAGCATGTCTGATAACAACCATATCGATCTTCATTGCCTCAATATTCCTGACGGTATCTCTAAGAGTCTCACCTTTACTGACACTACTCCCGCTGGAGGAGAAATTGACAGGATCAGCCGATAATCTCTTTTCAGCAAGTTCAAAAGAGATTCTGGTCCTCGTAGAGGCTTCAAAAAAACAGTTAACAACAGTAATTCCTGTCAATGTCGGTACTTTCTTGATCGGCCTTTCTATCACTTCCCTGAAAGATCTTGCTGTATCCAGAATATGGGTAATCTCCCTGCCTGTAAAGCCTTCAAGTCCTAATAAATGCCTGCGTGAAAAAACATTGTTCTTATTCTTCATAGACTATTCCGTTTTCCTCATTTTTTAGGAATTGGTACAACAAAGATCCCGTCTTCGCCGTCGATCTCTTCGACACGGACCTGGATCTCTTCATCTGATTTAGTCTTGTGTTCGAGCCCGTTAAAATCCGGCTGTATCGGCAGTTCTCTATGTCCCCTGTCAACGAGGGAAACCAGCTTAATACTCGAGGGCCTGCCGTAGTCCATCAATGCAGCGAGAGCTGCGCGTACTGTTCTACCTGTATAGATCACATCATCGACCAGAATGATATCCTTTTCATCGATCGAAAAAGGTATATCCGAAAGCTGTATTTCAGGCTGCTTCAGCCTGATCCTGAAATCATCCCTATAGAAAGTCACATCTATCACTCCGACTTTCATTTTCTTACCGGATTTTTTTCGGATCATTTCCGCAATACGTTCTGCGATCGGCACACCCCTGGTCTGCATACCTATGATCACCACGTTGGATATATCAGTTGAAATAATATTTTCCGCTACTCTCTGAATGGTATCCTTCAGTCCTTTCTTATCAAGGAGCTGTGATTTGACTTTTGATTTCATTAAGACACACTTTGGTTAAATGATTCAAGGTTAAAAATTGCTTGAGGGCGATGCAGGAAATGTTATTATTCCTTTCTCCGGAAGGAGTATTCTAAATGCCCCTGGGTCGGAATTAAATTTATGAATTCAAAAGAAGAAAAGCAATATATTATTCTGAAATTACACTCTCGCGCTTCAGGACAATTATAGAAATATCATCACCCTGTGGAAAGGTTCCAATGAACTCCTCAAACCGTTCAATAGTTTTACAGACGCGTAAGATGCTGTGCCATTACCCAGATTGCTCAGAAATTTAAATAATCGGTCTTCCTCAAAAAATTCTCCGTGCTCATTGATTGCTTCGGTAAGGCCATCTGAATAGATTATTAAGAATTCACCATCAGCTATTTCTGTTCTCTGCTCCTCAAAAAAGACCGATATCCCATCCGGGAAAGGAAGGATTCTCCTCCGGCATCAATGCCGACTGTATCTCTCTTCCAACAGCCATTTCATCCTGTGCAAATAGAAAATACTTAAGTTCAAACAGGATGATGGCAAGGAATTACAAAAAGGAGATTCTGAGGATAATTGCGTTTCCCGGATCTGTGCTGAAACTTGTCCAGAAAAAAGCGAATCCTGACAGAAAAAGCATCCTTCTGAATAAGGTAAGTTCCAGTATTACGCTTTAAAAGAACCAAAAATGGGTAAAAAACCATTGCTTCAGCCAGCTGCCCCTCTCCAGCTTCATCCGCTGTTCATTGCCTAAGTAAAAATATAAAGTCTCTTTGAAGATTCTTTTCAACACCTTCCCATATCCTTTAATCTGCATATTAAAGCTTACCTCTGAAAGTATTACACTGATCTCTTCAGAATTCGAATTTATATAGTGTCAGCATAGAATGGTTATATAAATTACCTTTAATCAATAGATCAACCTGATGTATATCCTAATTACCTATATCACGGTTCAAATATAATTTTGCTCCTATAATTCCACCTGTTGCCCATCCGATCACGGCTCCGTAAAGACTAGAACCCAGATGTATAAAATTGTGAATTACCGTCATTATCGTTTTGACCGGCAATACCATAACCAACTGTAAAAAAACTTCCTCCGATGATAGAACTCATTCTCCATCCTCAAGCAAAACGTGAAAAGCTATCATGTTTAATATATACTCTAAGTTTTTGGATATCTGCAATCGAAATGTCACAATTTCCATTCATTTGCGGAGTAAAAACTTACCCTGCTAATATCTGAACCGGAGTGCTTTCCGATCAAATCACCTCCTTTTCTGATACCTGCAAACGGACCTATGTTCCCTTCTCAATCACCTTCAATTCCTGTGTATTTGAATAACTATTCAGGTATTTGATTGATAGAATAATTATTAGAATTGTATGCTTCATGACCTGTAGTCTCCTATAACACTTAATCTCACATAGAATCCTAATAATTTGATGTCTTATACAGTAAAGATATTCTTAATCGTAACCGTGAGGAGGTCAGCGCCAATATGATTGAGTGATAACATATGATCTTTTTGTATCAATAGTTATATTAATCACTCCCGGGGATCAGGTCAGCTAATTTTCACTTCCCGGTATTTATATATGTAGAATATCAGCCTTGAAGTAAGGCTGATCGCAATGATGTTCAAAACAATCAGGCATAAGCTTGAAATATAAATCCCGTAGAAAAGCCAGTTAACCTGGCAGAACAGGGCGATTTTCCAGTATTTTCCGCTTACATCGTGGCTGGATTTGTGCCTGATTATTTTATTCGTCTGTGGTATGAGAGCATAACATCCGAATAATCCCATCAAGATCATCCAGATTTCTATAATATTTGATAACATTTCCTTCTCCATCATGTTATTAATTCAATAATTAAAATAACAAATATTAGTATTATTTTCCTTGTTTTTTGACAATTACTTTTTAATTAGTTTCAAGTGATTGAAGAGCTATGGGATACATTTGGCTTGACTTTACGATAATGGTGTAACCGGTGTTTCAATATTAACAGCATAATTATTGATTTAAGCCAACTAATACATTATTCGGAGGAACAAATTATGAAAAGGGTTATCACAATCACTGCTGCAGGCATCCTAATTATCTGCTCCTGCCTAAATGCACAAACACCTGACAAACTAATCGACCGGTATGATTGTATTACGTGCCATAAAAGCGGTATTCCAAGCCCAGGGAAACTCCCGGATTTAAACTTCAATGATCAATCCAAACCGGCTAAACATATACCTATAGTAAGAAATCCTGAAAATCCTAAAAAGGCAATTACCTCATCAGTTTTTTCCAGGATAGGACCAGAAGGCGGAAATACCCAGAATATTATCAAACATAAAAACGGTAATCTCTATGCTCTGGTAAAAAAGAGTATACATAAATCGACAGACGATGGAAATACATGGAATACGATCAGGTATTATTCAAGTAATATTGAGGCTATTGCTGTAGATCCGGATAAGATTTATCATGCAAATTCAAGTTATTTCTTTAAAAGTTCTGATGGAGGAGAAAACTGGGAATATGTTATTATAAATAATGAATATAATATAACTTTTAAGGGTTTATACGTTGATCCTAATGATCCTCAGACAATTTTAGGCTTTGGTCATTACTTTGATTATCAGCTATACAAGCATGGAATATGCTTTGTAAAAAGTAATGATGGCGGAGAAAACTGGTCTTTTTCTTCTGTAGCAATAAATTCAAGCGCCAGCTTCAATTTTGATCAAAATATGTGGGCCGTAAATCCATCAAATTCTCAGAATATAATAATATCCGGATATCAGTACTCGGGAGGATATCTGCAGTATTTATTCAGAAGCACAGATGGGGGGGAGAACTGGATTGATACGAATTTTGAATCAAAGATTGCAGTAAGCGATTATAGTTTTATATCATGTTTGGATCTCAACACTAAAGGTGAGTTAAGCATTCTATTAAGAGGAACCGGGATATATTCCAGCTCAAATCTTGGAGATTCATGGACCTTCAAAAGCTCTAATCCAAGTTATGGTTATACATTGACGTATATGGAATCCTCACCGGATATCCTGGTATGCGGGTATTACAATGTAATTTATAAGAGTGCTGATGGAGGCAGCTCCTGGACAGACTATTCGATAGGAATAGGCGGCGGCCCTGTGAATTCTCTTTTACTTAGATCGGAGACAGAATATCTCATTGCAAATTATTCAGGGATATACAAAAGCAATGACGGAGGAACTATCTGGGAATCTTCCTGCAGCGGAATAAATTGCGCCGAAATAAGAGGGATTGACGTATCGGAAAGTAATCCCGATGTAATATATACCGGTGTTTATCTGGATGGGGTTTACAAAAGTACTGACAGGGGAAAAACATGGAACAGAGTGTTGTCATTGATAAATATCTCTTCTGTTGCTGTTGATAAAAGTGACCACAATATTGCATATGCAATAGAATCAGGCTGAGGTTCCAGTTATATATATAAAACCACAGATGGTGGTTCAGTCTGGTCTCAGGTCTATGAAATATGCTATATATATTCAATTGATATATCAGACAATACGGTTATTGCAGGATATAGAGATTCCGGTTCAAATTACGTAAAAACCGCTATAAGTACAGACAAAGGAGTAACCTGGAACAGTTATACCGTATCAACCCAGTATGGTTATCCATATACTGTTGTAATCGATCCGAAAAATGATGCCAGAATGTATCTTGGCTTTGCATCAGGGAGTGGAAGTTTTGTCTATAGAAGTACCAACTCAGGATTAGACTGGTCTCTGGTAAAGACTATGGACTACAATGACAATGTTTCTTCCATTTGCGTCGATCCGGTGAATTCGAATGTATATATCGGATCTGAAAACGGTGTTCATAAAAGCACTGATGCCGGGATGGCCTGGAACAGTATATATAATGGCAGTTCATTCTATAGTATTACCAGGTCATTGGATGGTATAATTTACGGAAGTCTGAGAGACAGACTCATGGTCTCACATGATGAAGGAATGAACTGGGAGAATTTTAGTTTTGGTTCCACTTATGGAACTGAAACAAAAAATGCTGTTAATACAGATAATCAAAACCGACTTGTATATTGCGGAACAGATGGAGGAGGAATTCTTGTTGCAGAGTTGTCAACAATCAATACAGTTGATGATGAAACTAAATACAGTCCCCGGGAATACTTCTTATCAGATAACTATCCGAATCCATTCAATCCTGAAAAAAATATCAGAGTCGAAATCAACAAGTTAGCATTCACATCACTAAGAATCTATAATCTCAAAGGTCAGTTAGTGAAAACATTGGTCTCGGAGGAATTACCTCCAGGTCATTACGGTTATAAATGGAACGGTACAAATGAAACAGGAAAGAAAGTTTCTTCAGGTTTATACATATACAGATTAATTTCAGGAAAAACAAGTATAGCAAAGAAAATGATACTGATCAAGTGATTAAAATAAAAAAGCCGGAAGATCTTGATCTCCCGGCTTTTACCCGGCTGTGAACTACAAAAAGGGGGCAATTAGAATTTCACTGAGAATGTAGCAAAAATTTTGTTATCCACATGTTTTTCAGGTACCTCATATCCGTAGTATGGATTAGTATATGTCGATTCCCACCATCCTCTTCTGTATGCGATATCGAGCGAGGTTAATTCATCGAAGAAAAGTCCTAAACCAAATGAGAGAAACTTGCGGTCGAGTTTGCTGTCGGCATCCTTGACCGGATAAGGCACGTGAGCAAATCCACCCCTGATTACTGCTTTCTGCTGGGGGATCCTGTATTCAAATCCCATTCTCTTACTTATAGTAGCCTCTAAGCTTCTTTTAATATTCAGGTTAGCATCGCCTTTCGAGTAACCACTCAGCGGGAAATCATCCCTGAATCTGAACTGTGACCAGTCCATGAATTCCAGGTCTCCGGTAAATATAACGTTATTTACGGAATAAGCTCCGCCGATATTGAATTTGAATGGAAGTCTTACATCATATTCGAACGTTCCGTCATCATCAAGAGCATCGATAAAACCATCATCAAATATGATTTCATCGCTATCACTCCACTCTTCCTTGATTGATATAAACCTCGGGAGGTTAATCGTAGCTCCCAACCTGAATTTATTTGAATACTGATAAGTAAGGCCGAAAAGGAAATCAAAGCCGGTTAGTTCTGAAAAGGTCAAAGCCTCGATCTTATCCCTGTCAAGGTCACCGGGAACAATATCGTACAAGTTATTCGCATCGATTTCCTGGAAGATCTGGGTGTAATTATTCTCACCTGTATAATAATTGAATGTACCTCCGATGAACACATTTTCAGCAACTTCCATCGAGGCTGCAAATGAGTATTGTGACAGGTCTCCGTCAATCTCGATAGATTCGTCGAGCGTAAGATCTGAAAAATCATACGTTACATCGTTGATATCAAATGAAAGTATGTACTGACTCATACCTGAATAACCGAAGAGAGAATTATAATTCTGAACTCTGTTATAGCCGAATGCATAGACAAGGCTTCCACGTGCAACTTCGGCTACATATGCCACACCTACAGCATCAAGAGATGTCTTGCTCTGGCTGTTGTCAGTAGCATTAGACCTGAACTCAGCATCCAGACTCCTGTTGTTGTGTTTCATTGAAACCAGAAACTGGCTTCTCTGCAGAAGCCCTAATCCTGCCGGATTCCAGTATATGGAAGAATAATCATCTGATAATCCAACATAAGCCCCGCCCATAGCTAGTGCTCTCGCCCCAAAACCGGTCTCCTCTGAGAGAAAAGAAATTTCATTGAACGCATACGGGTCCTGTTGGGCGAATGTATTTACGGGAATTAACATCAATCCCAAAATTGCTGCAACAGTAAACCCTCCAATTAGTTTTTTCACATGTGCCTCCTAGTTTTTGGTTAATAATCCTGCCTGACTTATACCTATTGAAAATGCGTACCCATTCAGGACACGGCCCTGAGCGCTAATTACGAATTTCTGGGGAAGCCTGATCTCAACTCCCCCGACAACACTTAGTCTTGTACCTGATCTGTAGTCGTTACGCGTAACTTTTTCGTATTGCTTAACTGCCCTGCCCTGTACACCTATATACGTATCAAATGCAGTTTTGGTTCTAAAAAATACTCCTGCGGTTCCCCAGTATTCATTCCAAGTTACATCCAGATACACTTCTTCTTCTGCTGGATCACTTGTAGCATAAGTGGTACCGTCTGAGTTGAATCGGTATGCACCTGCCTCTACAAATAGCCATGAAGAGGATAAAGAAGGAATTGGCAAAGAACCCTTGAGAGTTAATCCAAAGGCGGCCGCCAATCTTGCTTTCAGATCGTCCAGGTCTCTGGCAAGAGGATATATTATCCTCAGGTTAGCTATCCCGCCGTATAATCCCGCGCTCAGATAACTGTTAAGCGCAAAATCGAATTTCAAAACACTTCTATAGGAATTATATTCATAACTATCGAACTTATAATTCTGAAAACTGTAATCAGCTGCTACACTCCAGGTCTTATTTTCAAGCGTGATAGGATTTCCAATGAACTGTGCATTACAGACTTCAGGTCCTGTATGTATTGCAGTTATAATTACAAGCGAGATCACAAAAAATTCCGAAATTCTTCTCTTAAGCATAATACTTTCCCCGGTTATTGTTCTTCATTTGGCAATACTATATCTACATAACTGCTTACACTGCCTGCAGTCGCTCTTATTCTTAAGGTCTTATTTACATCTGATTTCTTGTATGTAAGGACTGTTGTCGCCACACCGTTATCATTAGTGGTCTTATAATTCAGGATCGATACTACTGGATCATTAGACGGATTCGCATCATCATCTTCAATAGAGAATGTTACCGGAGTTCCTGTGACTACCGGATTACTGTTAGCATCATTTACTATTGCTGAAACATTGATCGTCAGGAGATTTCCGTCAATAAGTATACCGACAGTATCAGCTGAGACTGTAACAGTGTCAGGGATTCCTGCCTGGAAAGTAACCAGGTCTTTCAGAACAGTTACTGTACCGCTTGTAGCGGTGATTGTGGCTATACCTGATGTCGAGTCACTCTGTAGTTGAGCATAGGCTATTCCTTCGTCATTTGTTGTCAAAGAAACAGATGAATTTCCAGTAGATGCGAACGTACCTTTTGAGGTAGTCAAAGCAACCGCTACTCCTTCTGCAACTGCGCTGTTAGATGCATCTGTCAGCCTCGCACTGATCCTTGTACTCTGAAGACCCTGGACACCTTTAACGCTGATTACCGAAGTATCAGCGCTAAGGAAGATATTTGTTACCGGTTCCGGAGAGAACGGTCTGATATAGATGGTCTTTGAATCAGAAATACCTGTTCCGAATGTAGCTGTTATGGTCGTTGATCCCGAATCACTTCCTGCATCAAACTGAACGTCTATGATCCCATGGTCGTTAGTCGTTCCTTCATTTACTATAGATCCAAGAGCAGAGCCAAATTTAACCGTCCTGTTCTCGAGTGCTATATGGCTTGTTGTCTCTTTGAGCCGGGTACGAACATTCATGGTCTCGTTAACATCCAGAGTATCCTTATCTGTCTCGATTGAAAGAGTAATACCCAGAAAAGAGAGAGGATTTTGAGGATCGGCCGTATGATCCTGCTGAAAGATCTTTGTTATCCCTCCGGCGGTAACTGTAACCGATGGAAATGTATCATTCTCGAGTGAAACACTTTTAAGGATAAATGTCGCAACACCCCAGTTCGGATTCTGTGTACCGTCAGATAGAACCTGTTCATCGGTTACCTCTGAACCCGAATTTCCCGGTGAGGCCGAGAATTCTACTGAAACTCCTTCTATCGGATTAGAAGTATTATCAAGAACCCTGACCTTGAATGTTGTTTGTTCTTCACCATCAGCAAGGATCGATGGACTTCCTGAACCTACAAATACAATATCGTCTACGAAACCGGCATTGCCTGAAGTCGGTAGCTGGGCAATTATCAGGGTATCCTTAATCTGGCCGCTCGTAACGACGATGGCAATTGAATCACCTGCCATATCAAGCGGGTAAGTCAGAGAGGTTGATGCTTTTCCACCTTCAGTCAATACCGGGCTGGTTATGACACCGATTGGAGGTGATGTCGCATAGTGAACCATTGTACTGTCAATAACAGGATTGCCGTTGATATCCGATACGATCGATCCAATAGACAAAGACAGCGTTCCATCCTGGTTATCTGTCGGTGGAGGAGATGAGCTAGTATTTATCTCATTCGGCTCACCGGCAATGGTCAGATTTACTTCTGCAGTAAGACTGTATTCCTGTATAGAGGCCCTGATAAGTACACTGTTAGGAGTTGAACTACCTATCGAGCCCGATTTAAAGGTCGTTTCCGCACTCCCGGTATTGTCGGTCGTAGAAAAAGACGGATCGATATTTTCGCCGCCGCCAGGTCCTGTAACTATATTATAACTTACTATCTGATCGGCAACAGGATTACCTCCGGCGTCTGTAATTATTGCAGTTAATTTTGATTCACCTCCATTAACTGCTACTACTATCGGATCGGCTATCAGTTTTATGGTTGCCGGAGGAGTTGAGGATATTGTTACTGTCTCAGTTGCCGGTTGGGCAATTATCCCGGCAGTCGTGATATTTGCGGTTATGCTTGCCTCTCCTCCGATCGAGCTTTTTAGATAAGTATATGCTTCACCTGCTGTGTTAGTAGTGGCTTCAGTTGGATTCAGATCACCCAGAGTTGTAAAGAAAACGACCTTCATACCTGAAATACCGTTTCCGTCAACATCCTGGATCCTGTACGTTAACAAAGTTGAATCATCTGCGCTGATGCTCGAACTTGCTGCAGTCAGAGAAGTAACATATGTCGTGAAGGATATCTCTTTACTCGATGTAGCGCCTGCTCCTGAGGCATAGATAGTCGTCTCATCGTTTATAGTATTTTTTATAGAATCGGTGAACAAACCGTTTACATCAGTAACACCTTTTACGGTTGCTGAATCATTATCAAATGTACCGGATGTTGCCGTTAATTCAATCGGTTCTGACTCAATCGGCAATCCATTGGCATCTTTGAGAGTCACGGTTATCCCGCTTCTAGAAGCACCGTCAGCCACTACTTTCTCAGGATCAGCGCTTATCGAAAGCTGGACTCCCGTAAAAGCAACTCTAGTGGTTTTTTCGATCTGCTTGTATTCAGTTGTAACCTCGGCAATCCCATTTTCTCTCGAGCTGTAAAGGTTTGCAGTTGCAACGCCGATATCATCTGTTACTGCTTCAGCGTCCACCCTTCCCAGAGTTGTTTTGAAAAGAACTGTTTCATTAATTATTGGATTATTCAGAGCATTTGTAAGAACAACCGTTATTGTGGAGTTGCTCGTACCGTCAGCAGAGATCTCTGTCGGATCTGAACTTATCGACAGGTTAAAGCTTTCCTGGCCGCCTGTAAAAGTTACCTCTGTTGATTTAGATATTTCCTTATATTCAGCTGAAACAATTGCTGTTCCTGTCCCGGTGGAGCTGTACAGACTGGCAGTCGCAACTCCAATTTCATTGGTAACAGCCTCTGCGTCAACTCTTCCTAATGTGGTAGAGAAGCTTACGGTTGCATCCTGAATCGGATTATTGGTTGTGTTTGTGAGTATGACAGTTATTGTCGAACTGCTTACTCCATCTGCAGAGATCTCTGTCGGGTCTGCAGTAATACTCATATTGTAGTTTTCTTCAGCGCCCTGCACGAAATTAACATAAGTACTGGCACTGAACTTGTCGGAGTATGATGCGGTTACGGTTGATACTCCTGCTTCCTCTGAACTCTGCAGTATAACACTTGCATTCCCCATGGTGTTAGTCACCGCCGCACTGGATAAAAGGCTTCCGTGATTAGTTGAAAACACTATGCTTTTGCTTATCAGCGGTGTACCTTCAGTTGTAATCAGAGTTGCTGTAATTCCTGTCTGGGTGTTTCCGGTCGCCGTGATTGAATCATAGGTTGAATTTACAGTCAGCAGGATACCTGTCAGGTCTATCCGGGCTGTATCTGCAGCAACAACCGTTGCCGCCTGCTTACTAAGATCAGAAACAGTACTAATGGACATATTATTTGATAATCTGTCATTCTTCAAAGAATATATATCTCTTTCATTGGAGCTAAAATCTATGATATCCGGCTCTGGACTACTTATAGTTTTTAACATAGCAGAAGATGACACAGACGCATATATAACGGCAATACTATCCTTCGAGGAAGCCGGTACAGTATATGTTGCTGATGCTTTACCGAGCATATTTGTCGTAACCGAGGCATCTATCTCACCATAATCGGTAAATAAAGTGATAGCCTGGTCAGAGACCGGTGTGCCTGAAAGATCATAATAACTAAGTGTAAGTTCTGTAGTCTGTGAACCATCTGCATACAGAGAAGTATTTGATGCGTTAATCTGCAGACTGGCTCTGAATTCAAGAGTGAGTTCGATCGTAGTTGCAGGAGTGTTGTACGCCGAATTAGTCACCGTTGCAGTGACTGTATCTAATCCTGTCGTCGAACCGCTTGTATAAGTCGCTGTAGCCAATCCTGCAGAATCTGAGGTATCAGTCAGGGATATAGTTCCGAGTGCAGCCTCAAAACTGACTACACCACCCTGAAATGCGGTTCCAGTACCATCCATCAATTCAACGGTGATCAGGGCCGTTTCTCCGCCGATCCCGATAGTCTCCGATGATGTGCTTATGGACTTGATGCGGATCGCTCCAGAAGGATTCGTCGGATCTACCATACCGCTTTCCGTACAGGAAATCAGTAATCCGAAGACAAGAGTGATCAAAAAGAATTTAGTCCATCCGTTGTTACTAAATATTGTATTCATAATGAAACCTCTTTAACGATTTCTCGCCCGACATTAAAGAGCTTTTTTATTTATTTTTTCTCCGATACTCTTTCCAGGATATCCCTGGTTGTTCCTTTCCATTCTTCAAACTGTTTTTTCTCTACCGCATGAGTGATCGCAGTATCTTTATCGATCTTGTCATCATTTAGAGCGTTCATCAACCCCTGATCCATAGTCTGCATTCCTGAATCTGCGCTGGTCTGGATCACTGTGTTCATCTGATGGACTTTCCTTTCCCTGATGAGATTGCGGATAGCATTTGATGCAATCATCACTTCCATAACTGCTGTCCTTCCTTTTTTCCCCTTGGAAACAACCAGTTTCTGTGATATGACGCCCATCAAGGTACTCGAAAACATAGCCCTGATCTGATTCTGCTGATCACCGGGAAAAACATCGATTACCCTGTCTACGGTCTCCGGGGCGCTGCTTGTATGAAGTGTTCCGAATACAAGATGGCCCGTTTCGGCGGCAGTTACCGCAAGTGATATCGTCTCAAGATCTCTCATCTCACCTACGAGTATCACATCGGGATCCTCACGCAGGGCACTTCTAAGCGCTGAAGCGAAACTCGGTGAATGGATACCTACCTGTCTTTGATTTATAAGGCAGTTTATTCCTGAATGTACATATTCTATCGGATCCTCTATTGTAAGAATATGCCTTTTATATTCCTTATTGATATGGTGTATCATTGCTGCAAGAGTTGTCGACTTTCCTGATCCGGTTGGCCCGGTGACAAGAAGAAGGCCTTTGGGTGTATTAGCCATATTATAGACTCCGTCTGGAGCGCCAATATCTTTCAGTGACCTTATCTTATTCGGAATTACCCTGAATGCTGCTGAAATACCCTGAAGTTGAAGATAAAGGTTAGCTCTAAACCTGCTTATCCCCGGCAACTCATAAGCGAAATCGACTTCCTGTTTTTCACCGAGCATTACTTCCTGTTCCGGTGTAAGGATCGATTTCAGCATTTTGAAGAGTTTTGTATCTTCAAGAACCGGAAGATCGATTTTCTTAAGCTCCCCGTCAATCCTCAGAATAGGCGCAAATCCAGAGGCAAGATGCAGGTCTGAAGCATCCAGCTCTACAGCATATTTCAATAGTTTTTCAAGATTCATTAACTTTTTACCTTATAGTTAAAAGAATTTATTTATATTCTTTGCTGGTAACTTCCATCAGATCTTCATCCGGATATATAATAGTCGGTGTTATGAAGATCACCAGTTCACTTCTGTCAACATTTATGTTTGTGCTCTTGAAAAGGTTTCCAAGAAGCGGTATCGAGCCCAGAAACTTAACCTTTGATGTTGTCTTAATCTTATCTTCTTTTATCAGGCCGCCTATTATCACTACATTACCGTTCCTTACTCTTATCTGCGATGCTGCCGTCCTGGTCGAAGTTATCGGAAGATCATTATTCCTTCCTGTAAATCCGGTGATTTCCTGGACTACCGGATTCACCCATAATGTAACCAGGTCTTTTTCATTGACTTTAGGTAGTACCGATAATGCAATAGCGATATTCTGGTGCTGAACAGTTGTCATAGCGCCGCCGCCCATGCCACCCGCTGCTCCGCCAAGACCACCAGCGGCAGCACCACCCGTTGCAGCGCCGCCGGCGGCACCCATCGCACCACCTATCTGAGTGACTTCCATAGGTATACTCGTGCCAACGGCAATATTTGCAACCTGGTTATGAAGCGTTGTAATGCTCGGTTGATTTAGCAATTTCGAGTCTTCACGGCTCTCGAGAAGTTCCAGCACTGCCTTGAACTGGCTGAAGGATAAGGTGCCAAACTTGAAATCATTTACTCTCAGATCAAGACCCGGATTGGTTGTACCTGAAGTCCCGGTTGTGGTCGCGCCTGTAGTCGCAGCTGCTCCTGTTGCTCCAGATCCTGAACCTGTTGCCTGCCCGCCAAGCCCGACCAGCTCAAAAATTGAAGTCCAGTTCATACCCCATTTCTCATTCTCACCCAATCTTGTCTCTACGAGCTTAACCTCAATCCTTACCTGGGGTATAGGTTTGTCAAGTATATCGACAAGTTGTTTTACCCTGTATATGATCTCGGGTCTGTCATATACAACAAACATATCAGACCTGGTCTGATCGGTTTCTTCATCTTCCGATATTGCCTCAAAGCCAGCAAGGGGATTACCTCCTCCACCGGCTGAAGCACCTGCTGCTCCTCCTGCAGCACCACCTGCTGCTCCTCCGCTGCTTCCTGAAGGTATTGTCAAAGACACACTCTTCATGGGTTTTCTTACTACCGGCTGAATGTTCTCAGGAGCAGTCAATAAAGGTTTAATATTTTCTAAAATATCATTTGAGTCAGCATATTTTAATTTGATTATTTCGTATGTACTCTCACCTTCTACATTTACTTCCCTTCCTGTTATTAGATAGATATTATTCCTTTTAACGAATTTGAATTCATTTGCTATCAGAATAGTCTCCAGAAGGTTAACCGGCTCGAACTCATCACTGATAAACACATCAATTTCTGCTGTTCTGTCAACTGATTTAGATATTATTATATTCATATCATACTGAAGAATAAATAATTCAAGCACACTTCCTATCGTCTGACTCCTGAGATTCAGGGTATGCATAATACTACTCTGCGTTCTTTGGTCCGGAGTTACCTCAGGCTGTTCTTTAGCCGCTTCAGTGGCAACAACGGGCTCTTCTGGAACTTCTAAAGTATAATTGGACAGATAAATATTTACTATGTTATCGAGGATCTCTACTCTATAATCAGTATCTACTTTGAGATCTGTAACAATTCTAACGATCGGGGGTTCTTCAAGCCACTGGCTGGAACGGATCCTATGCACAGGGCCTGCATCTTCGATCTTTTTTTCGTCCAGATCGATCTCTGCGCTCCTGATGTCCAAAACAATCTTGGAATCCACACCCCGCTCTGTTCCCATCATTGGGAAATGCGAAAGATCCGGGAGTGAAGCACATGTAATGGATATTTTTGTTGTTGTGGCACTTTCCGTAACATCGATCGAACTAACTTTGTTGATCTGAGCCAGAGCGCTCGAAGTCAGAAGTATGATTATCAATAAGGCTTTTAGTATTTTCATTGGAGTTTTCATAATGCACCCCCTAACGTAATGTATATCTCTTGTTATTTTTATCAATTAAAATCACATGATCCGAATGGATCTCCAAAATCTTGAATCCACCTATTTCATCGTTAATTTTATATAGTTTGCCATTTATGAACGCATATTTTGCTCTCGATGTAATTGAAGAACCGCCGTAGATAAGGTCTTTTAAGAGTTCGCCTTCTGGTGTTTCCGAAACAACTACTACTGTCTTCTCCCTGAAAAACGGATCAGATCTCCACTCAAGTTCTATCTCGGGCAATAGTCCGGACTGAGTCTGAGCACCTGCTTCTGCCGGCTGTCTGCCCATAGTCCCCGTTGGCCGCCTCTGGCCGAAACCTGCATTACTCTGAGCGGTCTGCTGAGTAGTCTGCTGATTCGTAACAGGAATCTGAGCCTGCTCTGATGGCGCTGATATCGGCTGCGGCCCCTGGACTGCCGGATCTTCCGATCCGCCTATCATCTGATACAGATATACCGCCGCAACGACTGCCAATATAATCAGCAATATCTTTTGTCTTGTAGGCATATCACCCATTATTTATCCTCTTTAAAAAATACATGGACAATCAATCTCACATTTAGCAATGGATAAATGTCATCGTCAGTATCAACATTGAGATCTGCGGCTCGTATCAGGAACGGATACTCAGGTAATTCTTCCAGGAACTTCCCTAATGCAAAAAACTCACCTGATAAAAATATTGTGATCGGCACCTTCTTGATCCCGATATTCATCGAATCCTGTTCTGCAGATGACCATGCAATCATATCGGGTTCAATACTATCATATTCCAAATTGTGCAAATCGAGTTTTTCCGAGATTGTGTCTTTCACGTAAAGCAGTTGATCCTTCGACACAAGTTTCGTACCGCTGTTCCTTGCCTCTTCTTCAAGCCTTTCGATCTTCTTTTTCAGCGTATCAATTGTTCCAGGTTCAACACGGCTGTTTCTTATCCTGTTTTGAATGTCAGCGATCTGGCCTTCCTTCACCTTAATCGAATCAAGCTGAGAACTATAGAAGAGAAAATACCACCCGGCTACAACCAATGCTATAACTGCGGCTGCTATGATAATCTTCTCTCTGTATCCGATTTTATCCATAATTCTCTGCTTATCTTAGAACTCACAGTTAATAATAAAATTCGATCTGTTACTTTCATTATCCTCAACATCCAGCTGTTCCTCTTCCTCCACAATTTCGAAAGGATCTACTTTAGAAAAGAAGTTAGATCTTTCAAGTTTATTATTAAAGTCTGCAAGATACACCTGGTTATCCGATCTCGAAACCTCGATCCATCCCTCTATTGTCATTCTTCTTGTCATACCCGCGGAACTCAATAGGCTTATACTCTGAATCGTAATATAATCCGGAGTAATCGAGCTCAGAAGCTTCAAATAATCTACAAGGTCTTCACCACCTGTCAGATTATCCATCTTTGCCCTGTCAGTCTCAACAGTCTGTGTTAGAGTATTCACTTCTTGCTGAAGCCTGCGTGATTCATCGAATTCGGATGTATCGATATTCTGTCCCCGCAATTCGGTTAGTTCATCACTGATTTTTCCGTTATCCAGCATGATAAAAACCGAAAATGTTGTCAACACCAATAGCACAACTGCCGCTGCAATCCCAACGATCCGCTTTTGAATATCGTAAACCACTTTCAGCTTAAACTCTTCCGGAACGAGATTCACACCCTTTATATCAGAGAACACATTTCCAAGCGCTACTGTAAGAGAAGGAGAAACTGAAACAGGATCCTTTTCTTCTTCAAGCTTTTTATCAATAACAACATCCTGAAGAGGATTCAGGATCTTCACTTCTTTCCCCAGTCCATCTGCAAGGTATTCCGGAAAGTTCTTCATCAGAGCAGTGCCGCCTGAGATGTAAACAGTATCGATATCGCCTAAACCCGGAAATTTAGATCGGTAATAATCGAATGATCGTTGGATCTGTGTCAGCAGCCGTTCGAGTGAAGGCCTCATCAGTGAACTAATCTGGTTCAGGGTAACACCCTTATCTATAACTTCTGTCGATTCCAGTTCAGGTATCCCGTAAACATATTTCAGTCTTTCAGCTTCTTCCTTATCGATTTTTATTACACCATCCATTGTGGAAATAGTGCCGATCATACCTTCAGAAATATCATCACCGCCGATGCTAATTTCACGTGCGAATTGTAAATTACCGTTTTGGACGAAAATAATATTGGAAACTGTAGCTCCGATCTCAATAATTACCCCGGAAATATCCTTTCCGCCACCGATACATCTTAGAAAATTATAATAAATCGATAATGGGACAGGAAGAATTTTTATTGGTTCTATATCCAGGGATTTGAATCTTTCGGTCTCTTCGACAATGATTCCCTGGTCTACTGCTGCTACTAATACTTCCGTTTTCTCAACTCCGCCTTCCATAACAGGACCGAGAATCACGTGATCAACCTTTGCATTTTCTGCCGGGAAAGGCAGTTCTTTCTTGGCATTCCACTCGATAGCGTCAACTATCTCTTTTTTGGGAAGCTGGGGAAGATTGATCTTCTTGATGCTTACATTGGGGCCAAAGATCGATACCGCGAAATCACCTTTCTTGCGCATATCCTCCGGAATCATATCTTTGAGAGCAGATTGTATTGCCGCGTTTCTTGAATCCGGATCATTCGGCAAGACGCCTTCGATCTTTCTGGTACCCATATCCTTTAGTACATGTTTCTTTTTCTCTTCCTCTATCAGTACATACTTGATCGAATCTGAACCTATATCTATACCTATAATCCCTCTATTAGGTATCACAAGTTCTTTTGCCTTGTTAAAAACCGTATCTAAAAGTGTCTTGAATGAAAGTTTCTTTAAAAATGAAAGATCAAGAGACTTGCCTTTAGACCGTTTTTTAGCAAGGATAGGCTCGATATTATCATCCTCGGAAGCTGGAGTAGTCAGAGCTATCTGTTCTTCTTCGGATAAGCCAATCCTGTCTGCAGCCGGACTGTTTTTCTCGACCTCTTCTACTTCCTCGCCTCTAAGTATCTCAAGCAGGCGGTTAGTAGCAAGCTCTTTTTTATCTTCCTTCACATCAGGCATGCCAGTTTATCTCCTGACGTATTGAATCGAGTACGAATTTTTCATCCACTACCTTTTTATTCTGTCTTATCATACCAATCAGGATCTGATGGCAGAACATAGCAATCCTTCTTGGAAAACCCTGGGTATGAACATGTATCAGCCTCATCGCTTTATCGGTAAATACTACTTTTCCGTCTTTAAGGCCTGCAAGTTTCAGTCTTGCCTGTATCAGTCCCTTGGTATCATCCTCATTGAGAGCATTTAGTGTATAACCAAGTGAAATTCTGTCGAGAAAATTCGGTTGTCTTTTCATTTTATGCAGAAATTCCTGCTGTGCGAATATTACAAGCTGAAGAAGTTTGTATTCATTCGTCTCATAATTTAGCAGGGTTCTCAAAACTTCAATATAAGTCGGTGTCAACTTCTGCCCTTCATCCACAATCAAAACAACAGCTTTTTTCTCCTTGACTCCTTTCTGGAGCAGGAAATTCTCGAGGTCGTTTTTATATTCAAATGAAGATCTGGAGCTTGTTTCTATTCCGAATGAGTCGCAAAGATTTTTCATAAATTCAAATTCCGACTTAAAAGTAGGGTCTAGAATAATCCTGACAATGAAATTGCTTTTTTCTTTTGCGAATCTCTGGATCAGCATCCTGCTGACTGTTGTTTTCCCGGTACCCACTTCTCCAAGGACGACTGAAAGCCCCCTGCGGAGGCGTATACCGATCTCCAGCCTGTTGAGACATTCTTTATGCTCGTAGGAATTATAAAAGAACGCCGGATCCGGTGATGTTGAAAAAGGCTCCTTATCGAGCCCCAGGAGTTTATAATACTCCATTTTCAATTCTCCTGGAAATTTCTTTTATTGGTACTTTCTCTAATCTTAATTCTTTTATTTTATTCAGTATTTCAAGTGTACTGTCATCAAAATACCTGTAATTATTTCTTTCGCTCCTTCCAACTTCCTTTATCAGCCCTATCCTTAAATAATAATTTAATGTATCAATAGAAAAACCTGTGTGTCTGGCCAGATCACCGATCATGTAAATATTTGACATATTCGCTCTCCAATTACTCTATGTTTACTAAATCCACTCAATGGTTATGGAGTAAAACTGACTAAGTATACGAAAAACTTCCCCTTTTGTCAACAATAAAATGTCATTTTTTTCAGAATAGTGTATTTCTGAGCTCAAAAAAAATTAAAAAACCCGGTTTCTTTTTGAAACCGGGCTTTAAAATACTATATTTTATAATACGTTTTACAACATATCACCTTAGCTCTTAATTGTCCGTTAAGGGTAATTCATCCACAACCAGTTCCGAACCATCGCTGAAAGTAAACACTATTTCAAAATTCTTCCCTGATAAATTCCTGTTCCACTTGAACCTGAGGTTTATCTGCCCTCCTCCGGGATTGATCGTACCGTTACTTATGTTTATCTGCTGATTCGATTTCTTATATCCGCTCCAGATTGTACTTCCGTTAGCCTTTAACTGAATAAATCGTTCATAATTTCTCGAGTTACTCCACCTTAGTTTCATTTTGGTTACTGTTATTGTATTCTGACTTGAATTGGATATACTTACATCATTGTCCGTATTTCCATCAATTACCAGATTACCGGTAACCATTAGGCCATCTGACATATCATCGGGATCATCCGGCGGATCGTCATCGTCGTCATCTCCTCCTCCCGGATCGTCATCATCTCCATCATCACTGTTATACCCCGGAAACAGCTCGTCGAATTTGAAGTTCTTTGTCGTTTTCTTATTCGGCCTTATCACCACGTAGCTCTTAATAGATTTATGCAGCAGATCATGGTAACAAGTTATAATATATGTTCCGACCGGTATCTCGTCAATATTATAGTACCCGTTTCTATCAGGATGGATGAATACCTTAACTTTAAGAAAATCGGAATACCAGGCCGGATTAGGTACAAAATCGAGCCAGAAATTATTAAAATGAGGATCGAATCTTCTATGGTGGCCTTCATCATCATATTCATCTTCATGGTCATCGATCTCATCAGACGGAGGTGGAGGGAATCTCCTGTTTTTAGGCCATCTTGCTTCAAAAATCGAACCGTCAGTCATATAAAACTTCAGTTTTAACGATTTAAGAAACAATACCCTGTTCCACTCAAACCTCATATCCTGATAACTACCTCCCGGAGGTATATCGGTATTCGATATATCAATGAGTGTATTTGAATTAACGTTACCGGACCATACCTCATTTCCACCTATGCTCAATGACGTCAGTCTCTCACTGCTATATGGCCTTGACCAACGGACTTCTATCTTGTCAATTGTTGCAGCATAATGGGGATTCACATTCGCTAGCCTAACGTTATTATCGGTTCTCCCAAGGACAAGCAGATCGCCTCCCCTTGTAAGAAACGCAGCCATATATTCAGAACTGGACCATCTCCAGTTTCCATGCCAGTGGCCTCTATTTCTGTCCCTTGGATCAGTAAAACAATGGTATGCATTCCATACAGGATGGAAAAGATGCCATATCCGGTCTAATCTGAAGATCCTCTGGTCTCTCTGAATATTATACACAATATCAGGCATATTCTCGAGGTCATAGATCGGTTCCATGAATACAAGGATGTGGCGTCTGTGCCCCCTTTTCGGTCTGTTACCGTCAATATCTTCGATAACACCTTCGATCCCGCCGTATAGTATTTCTTCGGAATCCACAGGCTGGTCAGGAACAGGAACAACAACACCTCCCGTCGAGCTGGGATCCAGACCTACCTGACCTGTAGTATTATCATAAAGGAAGGGATTTCCCCATTCATCGTAGAACGGATTCGTATTATCTTCAACGAATTCGTTCGAAATATAAGGTCCGTTCCACCGCGCATCACCCGGATTTGTAAGGAGTTCATCAAGGGAAGCGGGAAGTCTCCCCATATCACCGACAAATCCGAAATCTGTCTGGTTTTTCAACCTTGTATCACCGAAGATCGCTCTCTGGATCTCCTGGACCTGTCTTATTGAATCCTGTTTCCTTCCTTCTGCAACACCCTGATCGATCACTTTTACAGCTACTGTCGCTGCTACACTGATAGCGACAACTGCAATTAACACCTGGAACAGGGTAAAACCTCTGTTATTATTCATCATTTTATACATAATACCCCCTGAAATTGTTTAACTATTCAGGCAAAGAAGAAAAAACTACTTCGCGCAATACTACTCCGGCACCGGGATTTACAGAGAGATAATAAGTAACTGTCTCGCCTGTAGCCCCGATAGCAGAGTGAAAGCCCTGCAGAATATGATTTCCAATAGGTATTCCCGCTAAAGTGGCCGTACCATTAGTCGCCACATTAGGTGTACCGGGGCTGCCTATCATAGTACCGTTCTGCAGAGTAATATATACAGCAATATTTCCTACATCTGTTGTCTTTGGTGTAAAACCATCCCTGTCAGTAATAAGAGCTTTGACTGTTGCCCCGAATAATTCTGCCGTACTGCTTGCTATCTGGATCGTAACGTTAGCTCCGGGACTGTAAAGTGTAAGTGTAGCCGGATTATAGACGTAAGCCTGTCCGAAGGCATCCGTAGCATAATCGGCCGGATCCTCAACAAAATCTGCTTCCATGTAGGGTCCGTTCCAGTTTCCAACACCCGGATTGGTCATCAAGGCAGCGAGATTCGCAGGCAGCGCACCTACATCTCCCACGTAGCCGAAATCTACTCTTACGCCGGTCTGGATTTTATCGGGATCTCCAACTATCGCCATTTTTATTGCTTCCATCTCAGCAAGCGTTGCTTCAGACCTCTGTCTTTCAGCCCTTTTTGAGAAACTCTGCATGGCAACCAGTGAAAGGATACCGAGAATCACGATGACAATTACGAGCTCCATCAACGTGAATCCGGACTGGTTTCTGATTTTATTGAGATTTCTTTTCATTATAATATACCAAAATTCCTTTATCTCAAATTCAATATTGCATAATTATATCATCAGCATTCCCAGCAATACCATCAGGTCCATTGCTCGTGATTGTCGTAGCCGTAACGACATAGGCATTGCCCCATGAATCGTATTTATAGCTTTCTGTTCCGTCGTCGATTATATATGGTCCGTTCCATCCGAGTCCGGTAAATGCGTTATAGACTGGAACAGTAGCTGGTTTCGTTACAAGGTAAGTCAGATCATAGTTGAATAGATCTGCGCCTACGGTCACCTTGTATCCATCCTCACCGTCCAAAGCTTCCTTAAGGGTCAGCATTTCTCCCTTTGTAGCTTCTTCTTTTGCATTCGCTATATAATTACCCACTTTCGGTACTGCAACCACTGCAAGTATTCCGAGGATCACTATCACAATTATCACTTCGATAAGTGTGAATCCCAAATCGTTGTTAATCTTTCTCATCATTCCAAAATCCATACTGATTTATGACTGAAAATATAGATAGATCAGATATCCACTGAGTATTATGACCAGCGCACCAAGTATCCGAGGGTACAAAAGATTTTCATTTTTAAACAGGATAACTTTGTTTCCCAGGGTATTTAATTTAATTAACGCAGCAGGCTTAACCATAAAGATCAAACCGAATATTATACAAATGACGCCGGTAATTACAAAGAGATAGAATAGGTACATTTTTCTTACCTGAGTTAGTTTAGATTAGCCTCTTAAAATAAAGAACTGAAATAGTCGCGGTTTTCTCTGATCAATATACCTACATAGATCAAAAGACCACCGAGGATAATAAATGCAGCTCCGCTGAATTTCGGGTGCGTAAAAAGATCCGAATCGGTGAAAACTACCTTATCCCCGATCTTGTTCAGTTTTATTATTGCCCCGGGTACTATCAGCAGGACTAATCCAATTACTCCGAGCAATATACTCATATAGAGCAGAAATTGCATAAGCATACCCCTTAAGTGTTTTACATTTGAATTATGTTCAAATGTTCCCTGTTAACTATTATAATGAATTTTAAAGAACAAATGTGTGATTTGCATCACAATCACAGTAATTATAATGATTTATCGGCTTTATTCAAAGAATTATTGCTTTTTTCCTGTTTTAACCTATCGAGTATCATTTCCATCTCCTGACGCACTTTCTCATTTTCCGTACTATCCAGTATACCCTGAATGAACGTCCTGGCTATCTCTGTTCTCCCCTGCTTCACAAGTATCCCCTGGGCCAGATTTATTAATTGGGTCGGACAGTCCGGCTGTTCGGCCGCCAGCATAAAATTCTCTACAGCTTTATCCTCGTTTTCAAGGAAGAAATAATAATTAAATCCGAGAAGATAAGGTATTTTCCAGGTATCAGGCCTGAATTTCTTTCCTTTTTCAAGCAGCTTGACACTGAGGTCGGCCCTGTCAGTCTTGAAAGACAGAAAGAGACCGCCAAATGTATAAGGATCTAGAAAATATGGATCCAGTTCCGTTACTATATTGCATAAATCATAAAGGTACTTGAATCTCTCCCGGTTCCGGTCCCTAAGCTCAAAAAATTCCGGAGTTTCGACTTTTTCATGCCTCATTCTTGCAAGTACGATTGGCATGTCGTCAAATCCGGTCCTCTTTCCGAAGTAAAGAACAGTCTTTATCCAGTACACATCTGCAAGGAACTCCCTGAATCCAGCTGAAATAATATGCAGGTATTCCGGATTTGGAACGTAATAAAGATCATACCTCGAGTCCTCATCGGTATTTTCGATCTCGATTCTCTCCTGGATCACAATAATTCCTGTGAAGAAAACAGCGATCAGCAATATCGTGATTATTTTGGTTTTAACAGACATATTACAGGGAATCTATCCTACTTAATGTTCTTTTTATTAAATATCCAGGCCGCCACTAATACTATGATACCGTTATAAAAAAGCGTATATAGTATGCCGATAAGCATTCGATTAAAATCCAGAGGCATATTATGAACCACCTCTTTCTGGAAGTTCAGCATCTGTAAATTCGGCATAAGATAATATCCGAAATTTATTATCCATTCGATCATAGTACCTTGTGTGGTCGGATTAACTCCGAGAACTTTTATATCGGCAGAAAAATTCCCACCGATAAAAACAAATATTGTCAAAATTGAACTGACTATTGGAGAAACAAAGGTTGATAAAAGCACTGCAACAGCAATTATTATGGTCATCATCAGAAAAATGAAACCAAGTGAAATAAGCAGTCCGAAGTGGAAACCGCTGGAAAACAACCAGAGTATTAAAAGAAGTCCAGCTGACATCATAATGAAGTTTATGAACATAGTAAAAACCAGCCCGAAATATTTTCCAAGTACAAACTCCATCCTTGAAATCGGTTTGGTAAGGATCGAATATATAGTCCTCTTTTCGACTTCCTTATATATAAGTGAAGTTCCTATGAAGATCGATATTACCATACTGAATACTGTTATAATTGTCAGTCCGAAATCTTTCAGTATCTTATCCTGCTGCCCCATTGACCACTGGCTAACTATTATGCTTACAAGTGCGAATCCTATTGCGAAAAGCAATATATTGTATAGGACCTTGTCTCTAACGGTCTCCTTGAATGTATTAAGCGCTATTGAGAGAATCACCATGACAATATCACTATTTTATTGTTTCCAAAAAAAGGTCTTCAAGTGACTGTTTATACCTTTTCACAGTATGAATTTTTGCATTAGAAGCCATCAGTTTCTGCAGCACCTCATTTGCATTATCAACGTGGTCAACCTTCAATCCATACATACTGTTACTGATTTTTCTAAGATAGCCTAATTTCTCGGCAACTGAAATATCGAAATTTTCCTCAGTATTGAAGACAATTTCGATATTCTTCCCGCTGTCATCTTTATTCAGGATCTCACTCAATTTTCCCTCAGCGATAAGCCTTCCCTTCTGAATTATCCCCACCCTGTCACAAAACTGCTCAGTATCAGCCAGGATATGCGAACAGAAAAAGATTGTATTTCCCAGGAATTTTCGTTCGATTATAAGATCGATTATCTCTTTCCTTCCTACTGGATCAAGCCCCGATAAAGGTTCATCGAGGATAAGAATATCCGGATCGTTAATCAATGCCTGTGCTATCCCGATCCTCTGCAGCATTCCTCTTGAATACTTCCCAAGCGGTTTATCCTTTGCGTCTTTCAATCCTACCTGTTCTAATAATTCTTCAGCCTTCATTTTCCGCTTGTTCTCGGACAGTTTAAAAAGAGTCCCAATGTAATCAAGGAATTCAAAACCGGTAAGATAATGATAAAAATAAGGCTGTTCGGGAAGATAGCCGACAGTAGATCTTGCTACTGTTTTATTTACGTCAATTCCGTTAATTGAGGCCGATCCGCTCGATGCATCGATCAGATTCATCAGAATTTTTATCGTAGTAGTTTTTCCAGCGCCGTTTGGTCCAAGATAACCGAACACTTCACCCTTTTCAACTTTAAATGTAAGTCCCTTCAACACTTCGGTCTTCCGGGGTATAAACCCGGTGCTGAACTCCTTCCTTATTTCAATTAGTTCTACCATATCCCGTTTCAGTTTCTTACAAAAATGCCTTATTTGAGCACCGCAAATAAGGCATATTTAAATACATTTTTTCCTGACTGATACCTTTTAGTATTTTAATTACAAAGTTTCCGTAATCAGCCATGATCATATCATAACTGTGAATTAAAATACCCGGTATAACACCGGCTCAGTTAATTTTTAGTAAATCCGCCAGTGGTATTACTGTAAGTACAGGTTGCTGTGTTCGTTTCACCTTCAAGATAAACGTAATCCACTGTACCATCGGCTGTTAAAGCGGCTCCGTCTTTCGTCCAGTCGTTATTAACTGACTGACTCAAAACATACTGGAACAAACTTGCAGTCGCATTATCAGCCTGCCCATCAAGGTCCTGAGGGTATTTCATTGAGCCATGTGGAGTTCCGCCGGGAGCATTTCCGACAAGAGCCTGTGACTGATAAATAGCGACACCCGCCTGAACACCGCCTACAACTCCGGCGACACTTGCTTCATGGGCTTTACCCTGCATATCCTGAAATTTAGGTACTGCTATTGCAGCAAGGATACCGAGTATGATTATCACCATAACCAGTTCTATGAGTGTAAAACCTCTTGTCGATCTTAAAAAACTCATCCACTCCCTCCGTTACTGTTTGTCTTTAGAAATTTCATATGATTGCTTTAAAGGGATACGGGAAATT
Organism: bacterium; assembly: GCA_028278455.1. GTDB lineage: Bacteria > SM23-31 > SM23-31 > SM23-31 > SM23-31 > JANQEH01. The sequence continues at coordinate 139 of JANQEH010000244.1, read as the reverse complement.
CCATATCCCTTTTCAGCTTATATCGTCAAACTTTCGAAAGAGTATAAATTTAACAGTTTATTGCAGGACGAATGCGCCAGTTGTATTATCATAATCAACTATCTCGGCATAAGTTGCATCGCCTTCAAGGTAGTTATAA
>JANQEH010000228.1 GCA_028278455.1 bacterium | reverse complement strand
ACGGTGCGGCTTACAGGATCAATACCTGGTTCAGGGAGAAGATCATCATTGAATCTGAGGAAGCAGTTTTTACGTTTACAAAAGGGCATCAGGTTTATTTTCCTACTGAAGAAAGTTTTCTTACTCATTCTGAGAGAACATATGAATATATCTCTCTTAGGACAATTCCGCCTGAAAAGATGTGCAGCCTGCCGATCCTTGTTGATTTCATGAACGGTCCGAAGATAGCAATAACCGAAGCCGACCTTCAGGACTATCCCGGGATGTATTTGAAGGGTGACAATAGTACAACACTTCATGGTTTACACCCGGGAGTATCGCTATCTGAAAAACAGGTGCGTGACAGAACTGTTGATGTTGGTGAAAGAGCCGATTATATTGCTGAAACTGAAGGAACCCGGACATTTCCGTGGCGGGCAGTTATTATTGCGGAAGATGACACAGATCTTCTGGAGAACCAGATGGTCTTCAAGTTATCTCCTCCAAACAGGCTGGAGGATACTTCATGGATCAGACCGGAAAATTCGCATGGGACTGGTGGTATGCAAATAATATTTATGGTGTCGATTTCAGAGCAGGTATAAACACTGAAACGTATAAATATTATATTGACTTTGCTTCTGAATATGGAATTGAATATATAATCCTCGATGAAGGATGGTCTGATCCGGCTGATCTTTTTAATATAAATCCTTAAATCGATATGGAGGAGCTTGTCCGTTATTCAGATGAAAAAGATGTAGGGCTCATTCTCTGGGTGCTGTGGAATTCTCTTGACAGACGACTGGTAGAAACTCTGGATAGGTTTGAAAGCTGGAATATTAGCGGGATAAAAGTGGATTTCATGCAAAGAGATGATCAGAAGATGGTTAATTATTACTGGAAGATCGCTGAAGAAGCAGCAAAAAGGCATCTGCTTGTTAATTTTCACGGTTCATTCAAGCCGTCAGGATTAAGGAGGGCATTTCCTAACGTTCTCACCCGTGAGGGAGTAAAGGGGCTTGAAAATACAAAATGGAGCAATTACCCGTCTCCCGGGCATGATGTTACTATTCCATTTATCAGGATGCTTGCAGGCCCAATGGATTATACACCAGGGGCTATGATAAACGCGCAGGAAAGGAACTTTAAGAGTGTCTTTACACGGCCCATGAGTATGGGAACGAGATGCCATCAGCTAGCTATGTATGTTGTTTTTGAGAGCCCGCTGCAGATGCTGTGCGACAGCCCGTCGAATTATTACAGGGAACCTGAAAGTATGGAATTTCTTTCAGCGGTACCGACAGTGTGGGATAGAACAATTGCAATTGAAGCTAAAGTAGGAGACTATATTGTTGTTGCGCGAAAAATCGGAGATGATTGGTATGTTGGTGCAATGACAGATGAGGAACCGAGAAAATCTGAAATTGACATGTCATTTCTTGATCCGGGCACCTATACCATTGAGATCTATCAGGACGGGATAAACGCAGACAGGCATGGTAACGATTTCAAAAAAATTACAAAGAAGATATCATCAGGGGAAAATCTGGAGATTAAACTTGCCCCCGGAGGAGGCTGGGCAGCAAGAATTCATAAAAAAACTAATTAAATATTATCAGGAGCAGTGTTATGATATCAGTAGAAAGAAAGGGGAAAATCGCGATAGTCAGATTCACCGAAAGTGTAACAAATCCCATAAATTTAGAATTTATCAAGAAACTGTATCTCGAGCTGGAAAAACTTGAGCGTGATCCAAATGTCGGAGGTATAGTATTAACCAGCGGAAATGATAAGTTTTTCTCGATAGGTTTTGATATCCCTGAACTTATTTCTCAAAATGAAGCTGAATTTACAGTATTTTACAGAAACATTAATAATACTTGCTTAAAGCTGTATACCATCCCTAAACCTACCATTGCAGCGGTGAGCGGTCATGCGGTTGCCGGAGGATGTGTTATCGCATTATGCTGTGATTTTCGCTTCATTTCTGATGGCAGAGCAAAAATGGGATTGAATGAAATTAAACTCGGAGTTCCGGTTCCATATCCAGTAGACTGTATTTTAAGGGATTTAACAGGCACACGAATCGCGAGGGATATTATGGAGACAGGGGATTTTTTTGATCCAAGAACCTCTCATGAGCTGGGAATAGTCGATAAGATCGTTCCGGCTGATGAGCTCATAAATGCATCTGTCGAAAAGATCAACAACATCGCTGAAATGCCTTCCGAAGCTTTTGCTATGATAAAGCGCAACAGGACAGAACCTGTATTGAAAACTATTATGGAAAACCTTGAAGACAGACAAAAGTTGTTTATAAAAATGTGGTTTTCTGATACAGCAAGAAACAACTTGAAAAAGGCAATGGAGAATTTCTGATTTGTCAGTATAAAGTTGATTTAAGGCTTTTGAATTATTCTGGCTTAATAAAATCATTGTATTACGACAGTTTTTGTATTATAATAATTTCATTATGTTTGTTGAAAACTACCTCTGCTCATTTAACAAAACGGTTTTTCTACATTTGAAAATCCCCGAAATGAATAGCATTAGAATGTAGAATTATTGATTTTGAGGTGTTTTAGTATGCAGAATGATATTTTTCATCCTTTATGTGTTGTTTGCGGAATAGCATTATTTGCAGGAATTACTCACTTGATAATAGGTGTCAGGAAAGGAAATGACAAAGTACATCTATATTTTGGATCGTTGTCTCTTTCTATAGGCACCGGTGTAGTTGTCATATTATTGCAGAATGAAGGATTGATACTTACACTGATCAGGTTTTTATCGTATTTTCTTGCAGATGTCTTTCTCGTCCTTTTTGCGTCTTATTATTCTGGATTAAGAAAAAGAAGATTAATCATAGGATTATTATCTCTTACCTTTTCTTCATTCATCCTGCGGATTGGGCTGGTTATTAATTACGGAATCACAGCTCCAATGGAGGTCGTATCCTTCAGCAGAATCACACTTGTTTTTACTTACAGCTCAATGGTTTTGATAATGGGATATGTACTTTGTCTGAGCTTTCTTCAGTATAAAAAACATGGAACCAGAGATGCTGTTGTATTGGGAATTGCAGGTTCGATTCTCCTAATGAGCGTAGTAACGGAATTTTTGGCGGATTCAGGGTATATTGATTTCTTTTATTCGACATACTATTATTTTGTAGGAATAATAATCTTAATGAGTATTCAGTTATCAAACCAGATTGTCAATACGGAAAACAAACTGAAGGAGAGTGAGGAAAGATACCGAGCGATTGTGGAGGCATCTCCGGATGCCGTTTCCACAACCGACCTGGAAGGAAACCTGAATTATCTTTCAAAGCAGACTCTCAATATGCATGGATTCAGTGAAGATGAGCTTCTGGGTAAGAATTCGCTAACATTAATTGCTCCCGAAGACCACGAGAGAGCAATGGGAGTAGCCCGGGATACACTTACCAATGGAGTTACAAAAGGAGTGGAGTATAAATTTGTCAGGAAAGACGGGAGTATCTTTTTAGCAGAACTTGGTGCTTCAGTAATTCGAGGGAGAGATGGCAAACCTACAGGATTTATTGCTATAACAAGAGATATAACAGATAGAAAACAGGCAGAAGTTGCCCTAAAGGAAAGCGAGGAACGTTACAGAAAGATATTTGAGACCATACCTGACGGTATTTTCGTTAGCGGTTTTGATGCAAAATTTGTCGAGGTGAATCCCGCTGCAAGTGAAATTTACGGTTATACAAAAGAGGAATTCCTTGAACTCGATGCAAGAGACCTTGTTGCTAAGGAAGACCATGAAAAATGCTTTTCTTTCTTTGAAGAATTGAAATCAAAAGGATATGCAAGAGTATCGACTCATGATCTGAGGAAGGACGGCAGTTCCCTGGTGGTCGATGTGCAGGGAACGGTTATCCTGCATAATGGAAGGGAGCATGCTCTTACTATTGTTAGCGATGTAAGTACTAAACGGCAGGCTGAAGAAGACAAAAAAAATCTTGAAAAACAGTTGTTCCAGGCTCAGAAAATGGAGTCCATAGGCAGATTAGCAGGGGGAATCGCACATGATTTCAATAATATTCTTACAAGTATTATGGGGTATGCTGAGCTTCTAAAGCTGAAATTCATAGACGTTACTACAGTAGAAGGTGAGGCGGCAGATATTATTTTAACCGGAGCAGAAAAAGCTTCAGATCTTACAAAGCAGCTCCTTGGATTTGCGCGTGGAGGAAAATACAATCCGGTTCCCTTAAGTATTAATGACTCAATTAAGAATGCGGTCCGGGTTTCAGAAAAAATATTTGAAAAAAAGATAGCAGTTGAGTATTCCATTGATGATGAGGTAAGTCTTATCGATGCTGACAAAAATCAGATTGATCAGGTTTTGACCAACCTTATAATAAATGCAAAAGATGCAATGCCATTCGGAGGAAAACTGAACTTCGAAACGAAGAATGTCCTCATTAACAACGAATCGCTTAGTATCGATTCAGAAATTATTAACGGTAAATTTGTTAAAATTTCGGTTACCGATACAGGAATAGGAATGACCAGAGAGATCAGCGAGCATATCTTCGAGCCGTTTTTTTCAACTAAAGGTGAAGGTAAGGGGACTGGGCTAGGGCTGGCAACGGTATACGGGATTATAAGAAATCATAACGGTTTTATCAATGTATACAGCGAACCTAATATCGGGACGACTTTCAATATTTATTTTCCGGTCTCAACCGGTAAAGCTGTTGAATCGAAAGTATCTGAAGAATTGATAAAAGGGGACGCAAAAATCCTCTTGATCGATGATGAAGAGAACGTACGGAATGTAGCGGAAAAGATGCTTAAACATCTCGGGTACAGCGTAAAAATATTTGAAAACGGGCTTGATGCAATTAGTTATTATGAGGATGAGAAGAATAATATTGATCTCGTAATTCTTGATATCATAATGCCAAATATTGATGGAAGATCTACCTTCCTTGAACTGAAAAAGATCAATAAGAATGTCAAAGTCCTGATCGCATCCGGATACAGTCAGAGTGGTCATGCAAAGGAAATAGTCGAATTGGGAGCAGCCGGTTTTGTTCAAAAACCTTTCAGGGTTCACGAATTATCAAGGGTGATAAATGGGATCCTGAATTGATCCGGTTTTAAGGTTATTTAATTAATTTTGAACAAAATCAGGTGATAGATTGTATTTATAACTTTAAAGCAATTTACCGATTCCTGTAATTCAGGAACTTGATCTTACCGGTTTTTTCCGGGAATCCCGGAATCCAGATAAAAAAGGTGAATATGGATCTTAATCTTAGAATTAGTACGTTTATATTGTTTCTTGCTTTCCTTATTTCAACAACTTCCTCATTTTCAATGGTCAGACAAAAATCAGCTAATACAGGCGGTCAGAAAAGTATGACTGCAGTACAAGTTACAGAATCACCAAGGATAGATGGAAAGCTTGATGATCCTATATGGGATCAGGCTGTATTTTCAGGCGGATTTATCCAGAGAGAACCTGTTGAAGGGGAGCCGGCTACTGAGGATACTGAAGTGGCAATATTATATGATGACAAAAACCTTTACATTGCAGCAAGGTGTTTTGATTCTGAACCTGGTAGAATTATCGCTACCGAGATGAGAAGAGATGAACATCTGTGGAATGATGACAATTTCGAGGTAATAATCGATACTTTTAACGATAAAAGAAATGCTTTCTTTTTTACAACTAATCCACTCGCAATGAGAAGAGACGGCAAGGTCAGTGATGAAGGACGGGTGGAGAACAGTGATTGGGATGGAGTTTGGTTATGTAAGACTTCCCGTGATGACCGCGGATGGTTTGCCGAAATGGCCATACCATGGCAGACACTAAGATTCAAAGAAGGTGATAACATCACCTGGGGGATTAATTTCGTAAGGAAAATCCAGAGAAAGAATGAAGATGATTACTGGAAACTGATTCCTCGATACGCTGGCAGGAGCGGAAGGTTCAGGATGTCTGAAGCCGGCCGGATATCAGGATTCAGCGGATTGAAAATGGGCGGTAAATATGAACTGAAACCCTTTGTGAGAGGTGGAATCCAGAAAGACAGCGAAAATGAATTGAAGACAGAAAGATTAGGTGATACAGGTATTGATCTGAAGATGAACCTTACAGGCAATATTACAGCAGATTTTACATACAATACGGATTTTGCACAGGTTGAGGCAGATCAGGAAAGGGTGAATCTTACGAGATTCTCGATGTTCTTTCCTGAAAAAAGAGAATTTTTCCTCGAGGGGGCTGAAACATTCAGGTTCGGCAATACCGGCAGCCGGATGCCATGGAGGATGACTTCCGATAAGATCCAGCTATTCTACAGCAGGAGGATCGGACTCGAAAGCAGGCAGTTGGTTCCTGTTATAGGCGGGGCACGGCTCAATGGTAAAGTCGGTAAATATACAATGGGTATGATGTCCATCTCAACTGAGAATACTACAATTGAAGATGATGACGAGATCGAGACCGTACCGCAGACTAATTTCAGCGCATTCAGGATCAAAAGAGAATTATTCTCTAGGTCATCGGTTGGTATGATGGTCTTGAATAAGGATGAAACCGGGGGAGGATATAACAGGTCTGTAGGACTTGATTCCCATTTTCCACTCAATGAGAATTTTACCGTTTTTGCCGCAGGTGCAGCCACTTATTCCCCCGATGAAGAGGGGGAACCGAGTTTTAAAAGTAACAATTTTGCAGGTAATATCGGATTTACATGGATATCAGACCTATGGGAATACAGTGCTTCTTTTCTCGATATAGAGGAGCAGTTTAACCCGGAAATGGGTTTCGTGAGAAGAACAGATATTAAGTTGACAGAAGCAAAATTTGCATATAAACCGCGTCCTAAAAGATTTGAAGCAGTCAGACAGATTGAATTTGCGAATACATTTCAATACCAGACAGATCACAATAATAAAGTCTTGAACAGGAAATTCGAGGGTGAATACGACGTTTCATTTGAAAACACGATGCGTTACAGTATTGACGTCACCCTTGAAGAGGAATTCCTCGATGAGGAATGGGAAGTGAGGGAGGGGTATATTGTCCCGGTTGGAACATACAACAATACAGAATACAGGTCAAGATTAAGCTCAAACCGCAGTTATGCAGTACACGGGAATATATCCGGGAGGTTTGGAGAATATTTTACAGGAACAAAAAAGGGTTTTCAAGCGGAGATCAACCTGAAAGCATTCAGCAGACTTATCGGAGAATTGAATTATAATTATGACATTATTAAAATGCCTGAGGGAAAATTCCATACTGCGACTGTAACCAGCAGGCTCAGTTATACATTCAGTCCGGACATGTTCGTAAAAGCATTTCTCCAGTGGTACGATGATAAACTCCTGAATGACGGAAAGAACCTTTTCTCCGCCAATGTTATCTTTCGTTATATTTATCGCCCTGGGAGCGACCTATTCCTTGTTTATAACCAGGAAAACCTGCTTGGGGGAACGGGAAATGATATCCTGCAGAACAGGACTATTATTGCAAAACTGAATTATTTCTTCCGCAGATAGAACTTAAATTTACACTGCACAGATTCTTCAGTATTATTCGCTTATATTAAACTTTAATAACTATGAGATGAACCTGCAATTTTGTAAAGACCGGTAATGCAAAATCTTATTGGAACATCTTGGGAAAAATCCTGTAGAATATTAATTAGCAATGAAAGAATCTGGTATCTTAACCGGAAAAAATATGAGAAAATTTATAGCAGTTGCTTTGATCGCCTACTTCGTATTCTATTCTTGTTCAGGAAAAGTGGCTGAGCAGCACCTTTCCGGAGATTATTTCGGACTGGAAAAACCGGGAGAAACTCCTGCAGTATTTGCACCGGGAATAATCTCGACAGGATTTCATGATGACGGCGGCCCGGCATTCATGCCGGACATGAACGAAATATATTTCAGGGTAGCGCAGTATCCCCACAGTGTGATATTCTATATGAGGAAGAACAGCGGTGGAATATGGTCTGAGCCTCAGACAGCTCCGTTTTCCGGGAAATACTCCGATGGTGCTCCGGTTATTTCACCGGACGGAGGAAAATTGTTCTTCTCATCGAATCGCCCGGTTGATGGAATTGGGGAAGCGATGGATAATGAGGATATCTGGTATATTGTCCGGCGTGGAAGGGAATGGAGCGAACCGATCCATCTCGGAAACCGGATCAATACCGTGAAATCTGAGTGGAAACCTTCAGTTTCCGAAAACTCTACTTTATATTTTACATCGAACATCAACGGTAATGGCCCGGGAATATTTTATTCCGAATTTAACGCGGGAAGATACGGCATTCCTGTGTCATTTGACAGGGGTATAAATGAAAGGTACAATCCTTACTCACCATGTATCGCTCCGGATGAGAGTTACATGATATTCGGTTCATCTATAAACAGCCGGTACAGAAGCGATCTTTTCATAACCTTCAGGGACGAATACGGAAAATGGTCAGAACCGGTCAATCTCGGCAGGGATATCAATTCCGACAGGGACGACCTGTTCCCGCAGCTGTCACCCGACGGGAAGTTCCTCTTTTTTACATCATGGCGGTATATCTATCCGCTGCAAACGGAAAACGGCAGGTCCTACAGGGAGATGCTCGATATTTATACATCACCCGGTAACGGCCGTGGCGCCGATATATATTGGGTAAGCACAAGTATTTTCGATAACCTGCGTACCGGCAATGGAAGATAGGGAAGTCTTATAATTCAATCAGTATTGTTTTTTCCGATATGACTAACCGCTGAATATTACTTCAATATATTTCTGAGATTTCTCGACTTGCCAGTACTAATTGGGCTTCGCTTGAAATGACAAAATAGAGAGCAGGTCTATGTCATTTCGACCGGAGTCCCGATACCGCCAGCAGAGAGAGACATAGTGGAGATATCTCAGAAAATTGCATAAACTATTTTAGAGATTCATTCATGCAATATTAGTGGATATCTTAAATGATATTTTACTATATTTTTTGATTAAATTAATGTTTGGATAATAGGTTTTAATTTTCTCCTTGCAATTTTCAAAAGTTACAGTTATTATTTTCGGGAATAATAACAGGGAGGCTTCATGGAGACTCATGTAAGAATAGTCGCAGTAATCAATATAGTATTCGGTGGATTGTTTCTCATTATCGGCGGAGGACTGGCCACACTGCTCGTCGGGATCGGATTTCTTGCGGGGGATCCCGAGGCGATGACAGTGCTGGGAATTATCGGCGCAGCATTTACTCTTATAATGCTTGTAGTTTCATTGCCGGCTATTATCGGAGGTATCGGTCTTCTTCAGAGAAAGGAATGGGGAAGGATAGTGATTCTTATAATTTCTGTTCTTGATCTTGTCAATTTTCCTGTGGGCACAGCAATCAGCGCCTATTCTCTTTATGTTCTCCTCAACCAGGAGACCGTTGGACTATTTAACCCGGTTAAAACCATGCCGGCTGAGGAAACTGCCTGATCTAATGCAGTTTATTTGATTAATACCATTTTCTTTGATACTGACCTGCCATCAAATATTATCCGGTAAATGTAGAGTCCGCCGGATACCTTTATTCCCCTGGAGTTAGTTGCATTCCATCTGATTCGGTGATAGCCCGGCATCATATATCCGTTCAACAGCGTCGTAACTTGCTGTCCGAGCACATTATATATCCTGATAACTACTTTTCCCGGTTTGGGAAGTGCAAATTTTATATTTGTTTCCGGATTGAATGGATTGGGATAATTCTGATAAAGCTCGAACTCTTCTGGGATCTTTATCCCTCCGGGAAGCTCATTTGATACTCCTGTGGAAGCGGTTGAGTCAGCAATGAACGACATTGCAGAAGTCCAAGGGCTGTGAAAGAAACCATCGTATGCACGGGCTTTCCAGTAGTAAGTACGGTCGTGTTCCAGGATCAAGCCCGGATCCCATTCAGTTAACGGATCTCCTTCTTTCAGATCTAAAATCGATGCTATCTGGTTGTAGAAGTCCGATTCTTCAGCCAGAACGAATTCGTAGGTAACAGTCTCGCGTAGATACGGAAGATCACTGTTTGCGATCTTCAGTACCGCCTCATCATTTGGGATCCTCTGGCCGTCCGTAGGATAACTCGTTGCGGGTGCTTCGATATCGAATATCGATAGAGGATTTAAACCCAGAAGCTCGGATTCATCACTTTCATTATACGGAATAGCCCTGTCCACAGCAGTGATCTTGTACCAGTATTGTACTGTATTTTCGAGACCCCTGTCGAAATAGAAGGTGTCTGTTACCATTGAAGCTATCATCCTGTAGCTGCCTGTGCTGATCTTTCTATACAGATTATATCCTCCGAGGTCTTCTTCAGAGTTTCTGTCCCACCAGATCACTGCCTGGTTACTGCCCTGCATGCCGGACAAGTTCTGAGGTTTGGCAGGAGATATATTATCTGCGGAGGCGTCAGTCCGGAAGCTCAGTCCATTGGAGTATTCGGTTTCGTTCCCACTCTTATCGATAGAACCTACCTTATAATAATATAGAGTATCCGGGATCAGATTTGTAATCGTGATACTATGCTGTGTAACATCATTGCTGTTAGCCGCCGAGTTTCCGTAGGATGTGTCCAATCCATAATTCACGAATGTATCACCGAGTTCATCAGTCTTAAAACTGATGGCTGCGGTCTTATCCGAAACAGCGCTGACTGCTACACTGCTTATGACCGGGGGTGTCAGGTCAGGTGATGTTGCCGTCATGAACGAATCGATGGCGCTTGAAACCGGCCCGTTATCATCTATATCCGATGATCTGACAAGGTAATAGTATGTAATACCCGGGGTAAGGTTTGTCAGAACCATACTATGATTAGTTACATCACCGGTAGATAACCGTGAACTGCCGAGGTCAATCGAGATGCCGAATTCAACCCTGGAATCAGATGGTTCGTCTGTTTCCCATATGATGGAAGCCTGGTCATCTGAAATCGATTCAGCCGTTGGCCCTGAAATTATTTCTGGAGGTGATATATCATCTTCAGATTCGGTCTTGACAGCGGAATTGGCGCTTGAAACCGGCCCGTTGCCGCTGGGATCAGTTGAGTTTATTTTAAAATTATAAACTGTACCTGCAGCAAGGTTTGTCAATGTCATACTGTGCTCTGTTACATCAGATGCATCACTCTTCTCACTGCCGTAATTCTCATCCATTCCATAAACTATGTAAGAATCGCTTCGTTCATCAGTCTTCCATTGGACAGTTACAGAATTAGAAGTTTTAGATACAACTGTAGGCCCTTCTATGATAACCGGAACCTGTGTATCCGGATCTTCGTCAGTAAAAAACGAACCGTCTCCACCTGGAGGCTGATCTGCTTTTTTAAGCTCTGAAGATTTCGCTAAACTGCTCCCATCTGATCCCTCCGGCCACGTTGTTGTGTTCCCGTTCATATCACGTGAAACAAGTTTATATTCATATTCCTGTCCGGCTAACAGGTTGGTGATTGTAAAAGTATGTTTCCTGACTTTTTTCCACCATCCGTATTTCATAAACTTCTTTCCGCTGATCTTCGGCCTCAGCATAACATACATTTCGCAAATCTCGTCAGTTTCCCAGACGAAGGATACGGTTTTATCTGTCCAGTATACTTCCGGACCCTTTATTATAACAGGAGGCAGTGTATCAAGGCCAGCCGAAGTAGAAAATGTCTTGTTTCGGCTGTATGAAGTGTTGAGATTTGTACTGAGATCCCTGTTCTCTATCCTGAAATCATACTCTCTTCCTGGTAAAAGACCTGTCAATTGGGCGCGGTGAATCGTATTTCCCGATGCATCTGACTCCACCCAGTAGGAATCAGTGTAATTTTTCGCTGCCGACGTTTTCAGGCCATATTCGATCATACTTGTTGACGGTTCATCAGTAATCCATTCGATGGTTGCGGAATTCTCAGTTACACTTACAGGATCGGGGCCGCTTATTACAGAGGGTGCAATGGTATCGGCAGCTGAAAGTGTTCTGAAAGAATAAAGACTGCTTGTTATATTTTTCGTATTTTCGGATACAGATCTAACATGAAAAAAGTAAACAGTATCTGCAGACAATTCCGTCAGCTGCATCCGGTGATCAGCAACACCGGAAATCTGGTCTGATATCTGGTATTGAGAGAAAGAGAGAGAATCAAGGCTGTAGTCTATTCTGCTTGAAGAAGTCTTATCTGTTTTCCAGACTATGACAGCTTTATCAGTTCCAATGAATTCCAAAGCGGGGCCTTCTATTATCACAGGAGCAAAAGTGTCCGCTTCTACCGGTGTTCTTACATCAAAAATACTACTGATAACACCCTGTTCGTTTTCTCCACGGGATATTACCCTGTAATAATATGTCGTGTCCGGCAGGAGGTCGGATAGGATCAGTTTGTGATCAATATCGGAATCAGTTGTGTTTAAATACTTATCTAGTTCAGTGGTCAGCCCATATTCAACTGCGGCATCTGTAAGAACGTTGGTTTTCCAATAAACAGTAAACCGTGTTGGATTTAGGTTCTGCTCAACAGGCCCGATAATAATACTTGGAGGTGTACTATCCTGAGTTGCAGGCGCTGGGCTTGTCGTGAACGAAAGGTCTATTATTTCTCCCGGTGGATACGTATATGTATTTCCGGCCAGATCACTTGCTTCTATATTAAAATAATATTTCGTTGATGCCTTCAATCCGCTCAACCGGATTGTATGAGTTATCCTTGTATTGCTGTTGGAAACAGAAAATGCATAGGTCCTCGAAGTATCGTAATTTATGGAAGCGGTCGTGTTTTCATTTGTTTTAAGCTTGATAACCGCCGTCTCATGATTGAGTCCAATCACAACAGGACCGTAGATTATCTTCGGCGGAGTGATGTCCGGTGCAGACGTAGTCTTGAAGCTGTCAACACTGCTGAAAGATGGGCCGTTACCGGACTGATCATTAGAACTTACTCGAAAATAATACAGAGTGTCTTTATCAAGCCCTGTTATAGTGATAAAGTGTTCATTTACAGTTGATTCATTAGAACTTGTCAGAGTGTCATTCTGCAAGCCCTTTAAAGTAAACTGAACAGTACTGTTGGAGAGTTCATTGGTTACCCATGTTATCATCACTGAACCGGTATCGATCTCCTGAGCAACAGGTTTACCCAAAATTACAGGAGGTGATGTATCCGGTATATCGAGAGTGACGAATTCGTATTCAAGGCTTTCTACCGGACCATTTTGCCATTTATCAAATGCGGCAATATGATATTTGTACCTGGTTCCGGAATCAAGGCTGTCGAGATGGATCGTATGGAATCTGACCTTGGATGTATCATTCTTTATAAGATATGTGCCCGAATCATAAAGCGAATCAGCATTATAATAGATCCAGGTATCAGCATATTCATCTGTCCTGAACGCGATTGTTACAGAGGCTGTATCCCTGTAAGTTATTTCCGGTAATGTCACTAACTCCGGCAGAGTAGTATCCTGCCTGCCTATACCTGTCATAGGTACTTTGACAATAGGTTTATCGGGATCGCTGCTGTTTAATGTTAATGTATCTGTATAATATCCTGAATCAGGTGGCTGGAACCAGATCCCAACATTGAAACTGTCACCGGGGGATATCTGTACAGCATATCCTTCAACCGTGAATTCCTCTGTTAGTGTGCTGATATTGCTTATAGATAATTCTTCATTACCCATGTTCTTTGTCGAAAGGTAGAGATAAGTCGAATCACATGCTGTCACACTTCCGAAATTCAGGAAGAGGGGATTTATATTTAATACAGGTTCAGTTGCATTGCTACCATATCCGGTTAAATCAATGAATATATAGTTGGTATCCACCGCGAAACTAAACAGTGTTATCCTGCCGGAGTGAAAGCCTGTATCAGTAGGACAAAATTTAATAGTAACCTCTTTTTCAGATCCGGAACCAAGAGAGAAAGGAGCCTCGATATTAAGGTTGAACTGGTCAGGAACAAACAAGGAATCTACGGTATAGGTTGAATCTCCAGCATTAGACAGTGTAACGACCGATGAATCAGATCTGTTGATTTTTACTGATCCGAAATCGATCGAGACAGGGGAGATCGAAATAGTCTGTACCAGTTGCAGGCTGACTCCCTCAGCAATCAGATTATATGAAGGCATCTGATAGTCGTTGCTTGAAAAGCTGATAGTATCTGAAATTGTCCCGAGAGATTCCGGAGAGAAGATCACCGTGAACGATGCGCTGTCCCCCGGAGAGATCCCGGATTCAGAAGAAGGGGAGATGCTAAAAGGTTCCGGAGCGGACGCCGACGATATATCCAGGTCGTCATTCCCGGTGTTCATAATGTAGATCACCATTGTATCCCTGCTGTATACAGATATCGAATCAAAAGTGAAATGAGATGTGTCCGAGGTGATGAATGGTCCCATACTGAATCCAGTGAGACCTATCTTGACAAGTGTGTCTGTGGGATCATTGTTTACTATTGACAGAGAATCCGAATAAAGTCCAAGGGTATCCGGATCAAAAGTAATACTGAAAGTTGCGCTGTCACCCGGAGATATATCGTTGAATGAGGTTGAATCGGTACTGAATCCATCAGGTGGTGCTATATTATACACATCGAGATACGTTGTGCCGTTATTAATTACAGTTAATGATAGCTGTTTATTTGAGCCGAGAGATACAGAATCGAAATCAAGTTCAGTTAATGAGTCGGCAATAGTGATGACTGCATGTTCAGCTGCTTTAGCGAGACATTCATATCCGAGGATTATAGATGGTTCGTCGGGATCACTGGAAGTAATTAGAATAGATCCTCCGAAACTGGCTAACGTATCCGGGCGGTATTTCAGCTTAAAGCTAAGACTGTCAAACGGGGGGATCACAGTAGTATCAGCGAAGTCTGGAACTGAAACAACATCCTGTGTGGATGCTATGTTGTAGATCCTGAGGCTGTCATTACCGGAGTTCTCTATGGATATGAATTTAAAAGAAAAAAATCCGACCATTGTGGTGTCGAAATTAAAAGAAAGAGGGCTGACTGAGATATAAGGCCTTTTAAATCCATACCCTGTAACGTAGTAAGACAGAACATTACTCAGGCTGTCGTTGCTGTAGAAATAAATCGAATCAGCGTAGCTCCCTGAATCCGGTGGAGTAAAAATCACTGTTATATCAGTGCTGTCGCCCTCATCCAGTGTAAAATTCGTCGGATCGATCATGTATTCATCAGGTGTTACTGTACTTGTTATGAATAAATTCGTAGCGCCGATATTCTTGAGATTAACACTAAGTGTGTCTGATTTCCCGACATTTACTGTATCGAATTCAAGCGAATCAGGATTCGCTGTCAGGCTTGAACTGAACTGTTCAATAGAAAAGATGGATACTGCATCGTCAGTTAACCCTGCAATAAATATATGTTTGCCTTTGGGATTGATAGTTAAACCAACAGAGCCGTTCATCCCCTCAACACCGTTTATTCCATCTTTCTGTATCTCTACAAAGGTAAGTAAACCTGTCATTGAATTCCGTCTGAATACAGCGACGGCATTGTCATTCTGACCACAAACATAAATATATGAACCGTCAGAATTTACACTGACATATTGAGCAAGATCCAGTCCATCTATACCGTCAGTATTATCTTTTTTATATTCAACAAAACTAAGCATTC
This sequence comes from bacterium, assembly GCA_028278455.1. Classification (GTDB taxonomy): domain Bacteria; phylum SM23-31; class SM23-31; order SM23-31; family SM23-31; genus JANQEH01. Next base: position 6,767 of record JANQEH010000228.1, on the reverse strand, counting down.
CAGTTGCAGCATTTCGACTGAATGTTGCAATAGCATCATCATCTCGACCTGTTGCATATATGAAGTCGCAATTTGGGCTAAATTCAATTCCAGTTGCGCCGTTCAAACCATCGACACCTCCAACTCCGTCTTTTTGCACTTCAATAAAGCTGAGTTCTCCGCTAATTGAATTTCTGCTGAACACTGCTATTGCATCATCAATATCACCTGTAGCATATACAAAATTTCCATCCTTGCTTACAGTAATTCCCCATGCACCATCCAAACCGTCAACACCCCCCACTCCATCTTTTTCCATCTCAACGAATGTCAGTGCTCCTGTAGCAGAATTTCGATTGAACACCGCTACTGCATCATCATCATAGCCAGTTATATATAGATGTGAACCGTCAGGACTCATTGTAATATTGCAGGACCGGTCCATACCATCAACCCCAGCGATACCATCCTTTTGGAATTCAATGAAAGTGAGTACTCCTGTAGCAGAATTCCGACTGAATACTGCTACAGCATCATCATACTCACCGCAGGCATACACGAACTTACCGTCCGGACTGATCTCTATCCCATAAGCACCATCCAAACCATCAACACCTGCCACCCCATCTTTTAGTATTTCAATAAATGTGAGTGATCCTGTAGTGTCGTTTACGGAAAACACCGCTATTGCGTCGTCAATATTGCCGGTAACATATAAGAATGCTCCATCGGGGCTTACTGCAATATCGAGAGCACCATCAAGGCCGTTTATGCCAAGAGTATCGTCTTTTTGGTATTCAACAAAACCCAGTGTTCCGGCGTTATGCAGGGAGCCGATACCGTTAACCTCAAATTCCAGCTCAGGATTTGCCGTATCCGAAGTTGTAAATGTCATGGTTCCTGAAATATCACCTGTTATCTTCGGTGAGAATTTTACTGTGAAAGTAACACTGCTATCGGATTCGACTGTCTGGGGAAACGAAGGATAGGTAATCGTAAAGGCTGAGTTTGACGATGAAACACCAGATACAATTCCATCTGAGGTGCCTGTATTTCTAATCGTTATAAGCGCTGCAGAAACCGTGTCATTGACAAATATTGCTTTAAAAAAACCTGTTGAATCTGCCAGCGATAAAGTCGGAGATGCAAAATAATGAAGACGCGGTGATCCTGAATATGCACTCTGCGAGTAAATGTTGATAAACAGCAGCAGGATAGATATAAACAGGAATCTTCGCATATAAATGGTAATCCCGAAGGGTCAGTGTTACGGTTTAAAAATTGATAAAATATATAATATTGGACAGGATTATGCAAGCAGGATTTAAAAATAAAAAAAGACCGGATCATGTGACCCGGCCTTATCCCAAATATTTATATATAATAAATACGGAGGTTGGGCTAGATTAATTACTGCTTTCTGACTTCGTTTTTATTAAGAATATATCGTATTGTCCTCTTGTTATCGAATCTGTATAACCTGTGACGACGATCGAACCGTCTTCAGCCTCTATCACTGCGCTGCCCCAGTCATTTCCACCGAGACCAAATGTCTTCTTCCATTCCTGATTGCCGCCTGAATTAAGTTTTACTAAATATATACTGTTGTTAAGGTTTGCATCTTTTGTTGTACCTGTAAAAATAAATCCGCCATCTTTTGACTCACAGACAGAATTTCCGTAATCATAGAACCAATGCTCGCCAATGAATTTTTCCCATACCTTATTTCCATCCTTGTCGAATTTCACTACAGCGGCATTCATAATATCGACTCTGTCGCTTAAACCTGTGATCACATATCCGCCGTCACTCGCAGGATAAGCATCATTGCACCAGTCAAAACCATAACCGCGTTTCGATTTAGCATCACCGTATATTTTTGTCCATATTTCGTTTCCGTCTGCATCGGTTTTCGTCATCTGAACATCTCTGTTCCCTGTTCCCGTAGAACCGGTCGGTCCGATAAAAATATATTCATTAGCGGTAGTCACTATTAGCGCTCTTCCGTTATCGGATTCTATACCTCCGAAGGTCTTTGTCCAGATCTCGTTTCCGGAATCGTCAACTTTTATCGCGTAAATATCGTCCTTTCCAACTCTCCCGTTTCCAAACGATTCGGTGAAACCGGAAATAACGTAGTTATCGTCAGGTGTTTCCAACACAGCCATCCCTACGTCAACACCCGAGCCCCCGAATGTTCTGCTCCAGATTTCATTACCGAGCAGGTCTGTCCTTACCACATATACATCCTTGCTGCCATGCCCGGATGATGTTGTCGATCCGGTAATAATGTATCCGTCAGATAAGGCATCTATACCATAAGCATATTCGAATCCGTTTCCGCCGAATGTCTTCATCCACAACTTATTGCCGTTTCCATCGGTTTTCATAAGGCAGATATCTGAAGTACCTTCACCATTGGAGAATGTATACCCGGCTGTAACAAAACCGCCGTCTACTGCGGTACAAATCCCGAGGGCGCCTTCAGCCGAACCCGCTCCGAATGTCTTAGACCAGATCGCACCGTCAACAGGAAAATCATTGGAATTAAAGCTGTCACCAGGATTTCTTTCCGTTCTGTAATTGTTTGTATTTTCTATTGCGGTCTGAAGTCCCTGAGTATTCAGGTAATTGTTAAAAAGATCTCTTACTACTGTTACAAAATTTTCATCTATAGTGCATGGATTTTCTTTGTCAATAAAAGTTGCTCCTGCCGTCTCTACCTCGTTCTGCCACCTTGGAGGACTAGTAATTTTTCTTCCATTTATAATGTCGGCAGCAGCCAACACCCTGACACCGGAACAGGCGGTATAGATAACCTTTCCTTCCCTGTTGGCTGTTTTGATAAGTTCTATAGCTTCAGGGCTTTTTAATATATCTTCAAATGAGTCAGGGACAGGATTGAAACTCCCAGCAGCTGGCATGAATGCAATTGCACTGTATTTGGAAAGATCGTTGATTTCGGAAATTAAGATATCTACTTCAACTGGTTTAAGCGTAGTTTGTTGTCCAACAGGAGGACATATCCCGACATTCTTTGTTACTCCAGCTTGAGTGATATTCCAGCCATACTGTGAGAAAGTATCAAGCTGAAAATAGTAATTCAATCCGACATAACGGGGAACGATAACGAGTACATCAACACTCTGAGGCAAATTACTCGCAACAGTCCGCATTTCCCCGGTACATCCGAAAAAAATGCAAAGGGTTATAAAAATCGTTATAACACCCCGCAAAATCATGGGTATACCTTTTCTGATTTAATTAATCCAATGCCGGAAGCTGTTGGAACGGAAATATGGAGGTAATTATAATACATGCAATTTCTAATGAATTTCAGGTAGTTAATAAACAATTCAGTAATTCAAATTAATTACTGCGCTCCGGGTATTTCTAAACTTATACAAAAAGGAAAAACTTTTATTCCCAAAAAAATCAAAAAACTTAATAATTTTTTTATGAATCCTAATATCATATTGTAAATTACTATATTTATACCTCTGATTAATTCCAATTTTCTCTATGATATTATGACAGTATTTTATACTAAAATAGTGAAATGATCCTACTATAAAATTGGAAATCAGCATTGCCCCACTGATTTTCGATTATACGCATCGTACTAAAAAAAAGATTCAATCAAAAAAATATTGTTGTATACTAGAGGTTTTCATTATACATTTTAATATATAATATTAGAAAGGAGGTGTTTTATGTTAGTAGGAGCTTACGTATTAATGGAAGTCCCTCCTCCCGCAGATATTAAAGAGACAGTCAAAGTGATCAGAGAGATCAGCGGTGTCAAGACTGCGAATGCTGTTGCCGGTCCATACGATATTATTGCAGAAATCGAGGGTGAGGATTTTAACAGGATCGTGAATGTAGTCCTCGATAAATTCAGAAAGATCGAAGGGATCAAGGAGACTATTACTCTCTATATTGTACCTTAGGTCTTATATCATGAGTTCCTGAATCAGGATTCAGGTATAGATCATACTATTCCGGATCTATACTGATCATTCCCAATTATTAAAATTTCTCCAGGAGGTATTGAAGATGAACTGTGCTTCATACAGAAAGATATTATTGACATTAGTAATAACAGTTTTTTTTGTATTTACCGGGTGTGGAGAGCAGAGTTTTGATCTGCTGATCCGGGATGGAATAATTATAGACGGTTCTGGAAAAGAGAAGTTCAAAGCTGATATGGGAATTGCAGGTGACAGGATCACAGCAGTAGGCGATCTGCAAAATGCAATTGCAGTTAAAACAATAGATGCAGAAGGACTGATAGTTGCCCCGGGATTTATTGATGTACATACGCATTGTGAAAGGGGGCTGCCGGCTATACCTTCAAACGAAAACTACATAAAGCAGGGTGTTACGTCAGTTGTAGGAGGTAACTGCGGCGGTTCTCCACTTGATCTCGATAAATATTTTACCCTGATAGAGAGTAAATCAGTGTCAACAAATATTGCTGTATTGATAGGGCACAACACTGTAAGGGCTAAGGTGATGGGTATGGTTGACAGGGAGCCTACAGATGATGAAATGGAAGAAATGAAAATCCTCATAGATAAGGCAATGATAGACGGAGCAGTTGGTTTTTCTACCGGGCTTGGGTACTTACCGGGAATGTTCTCAAAAACCGAAGAGATAATTGAATTGAATAAGGTTGTGGGGAAGTATGATGGAATTTACGCCTCGCACATCAGAGACCAGGGACTGGGAATGTATGAATCGGTAATTGAGGCTGTGAGAATAGGAGAAGAAGGCGGTACCAGGGTTCAGGTTTCTCATCTGAAACTATCTATAGATAAATTCTGGGGAGAAACCGAAAAACTCGATAAAGTATTCCGGGAAGCTCTTGGCAGGGGAGTGGAAGTTTATTCTGATGAGTATCCATATGTTGCAGGTAATACCTCTTTGAGCGCAGTTTTCCCACCTTGGAGCCTCGCGGGCGGCAAGCTTCTGGAAAACCTGAAGGATCCGGAAAAGAGAGAAAAGATCAGGGATGATTTTTTTGAGACAGGAAGGATGAAAACTTATCGTGACAGAGATATGCTTTCGGCTATCCAGATAGCTAATTACCGTAAAGATCCTGGATTTGAGGGTAAAAATCTTCGTGAAATTCTTGAAATGCGTGGAAAAGAACCAAACAGGCAGAACGGCGTTGAGCTCGCCATGGAAATAGTGGAAAGTGGTGATGCAAGCTGTATTTTCTTCCTTATGGATGAAAGAGATGTGGGTAAGATTATGAATTATCCATATAATATGATTGCTTCTGATGGAGGAGTTATCAGGCATGGTCAGGGAGTACCCCATCCGAGATCTTATGGAACCTTTCCGAGAGTTCTGGGGAAATACGTTCGGAATGAGAAGGTTCTGAGTCTAGAAGATGCTGTGTATAAGATGACATCTCTGCCTGCGAAGGCTTTCAGGTTCAAAGACAGGGGCCTTTTGAAGAAGAATCACTATGCTGATATTGTTATCTTCGATAAAGATAAAGTGATCGATACAGCGACATTTAAAGATCCGCACCAGTATCCTATGGGGATCAGCTATGTCCTTGTAAACGGTGTAGTTACTGTCGCAGAAGGTGAGCTGACAGGTAATTACGGCGGAAGTCCACTTTATGGTCCGGGAAAAGTTTCAGAAAATGAAAAATAATTAACTAATTCTGTGATCTTTTTTGTCTTGTATATGCATAAGAATTTAATTATTCCTTTTATAGTGAAATAGTATGAAATTCAGAACAATGCTAAAAAGATCAGAAGTTTTAATAATTTCATGCCTCATGCCCGTTATTTTTATTATTACGATTAGGGAAGGTGTCGAAAATTTTACTCAATCAGATCCGGTTAGAGAAATACATGATAAATATGTTTTTGTTGATATCCATGCCCATCCGGATAGGTTCCATAGGGCCAATGTGCAGAATATCGGGAGAGAGGAACTTAACCGGTATAAAAGAAATCTTATTGATCTTGTAGTCTGCTGTATCAGCTCTGATGCCGCATACCAGGGGGGGTATGTAAAGGATGACGGTACGAATGTACATAGACTCAGGGCTGGGCAGGACTATAACATCCAACCCGGTGAGGCGTTCGCATTCACTCTTAACAGGTATGAGAAAATAACTAATACTGTAAATGGAGAAGATGTAATACTTGCTTTGAAGCCGGAAGATGTTCTCGAGGCTAGAAAGAACGGAAGCCTGTCACTGATAGGAGCCCTTGAAGGCGCAGACGGGCTGGAAGGAAGTATTGAAAACCTTCGGGATATTTATAACAGGGGATTAAGGCTTCTCCAACTAATGCACTTCAGGGAAAACGAAATTGGTTATATCCAGACCAGGCCGTATAAAGCCGGAGGGCTTAAAGAATTCGGTAAAGAGGTAGTCAGGGAGTGCAACAGGCTCGGGATCGTGGTCGATCTTGCTCATGCACACAGGCTGACTACTTTAGATGCAGTTGAAATATCGGAAGATCCTGCTATATTCAGCCATACAGGTGTAAAGGCCTTAAAAAATGGTGACAGGTATCTTTCTGATGAAGAAATAATAGCCATTGCATCGAAAGGCGGAATAATAGGGATCTGGCCTTCATCATCTATTCAGAATATGGATGAAATGGTCAGGCATATCGATTATGTCAAGAGACTTGTAGGGATTGACTACGTCGGTATAGGAAGTGATCTCAGAGGGATGCGTTACATCCGGGAATTTGGTGAAGAAGCAAACTTCCGTGCAATAGCAGAGGCGCTCCTTGATTTCGGATATAGCGATG
>JANQEH010000172.1 GCA_028278455.1 bacterium | reverse complement strand
ACGGTGGAATAGTCGAATATCTGAGTAATAAAAGGTTGAAAATTTCAGAACCTTATGAGCAATTTCCGACTTTATTCATTGAGATAAAGGAAGATGGATTTGAAAAAGTGTTGGAAATTAATCAAAATGATATTAACGAAAAAGTCAGGTATATAAGAGTACCAGATAAATACTTTGTAGGAGATCATCAAGAGAATCTTGCTGTTCCGTTATGGATAAGACACATAAGACTCGCGGGAATTTATGTCAGTAATAATACACAGAAAAAAACAATATCATTTGATCTTGATGGAAATGTAAAAGGTCTAGAAGATTTTAAACATTATTCAATCAGCTTTTGGCCTTCTGTAGGCAGAGAGGATGGATTTGTAAATACAAACGGTAAATTAGTCTTTGATTTTGAACGATTATTGTTAATTCAATGCACCAATGATAATAACATGCTAACGACTTTTTTCTGTGAATTTATTAATTCTGATACTCTGAGATTCCATAATACACATTTTGAGGGAAATCAACTTATAATCGATAATGCCTATTTATCATTTGTTAAAAGAGATTAATTGTATATCAACTTATAAAACTACAAATTAGCTTATTGGGTAACAGTCAGGTTGGACTTAGTCTTTTTTTTTGCTTATTATCAGATCTACAAAAAGCAGATTTAAACTCTTATTAGCCCGCCTCAAATATAATCCCACTTGAATTTGGTAATAAAAAGTAATATATTTTAAATCTGTGATTACTTATGGCACACACAAACTTGTTTGTGGGTGTTGGCTTTTGTGATAGTAAATTGAGAATTGAGAATAGAAAATAGATTAATATGTTCGATAAGTTAAAAGAGATCAGCGAGAGGTATGAGAAGCTTAACGAGCTTCTGAGTTCGGCGGATGTGCTCTCGGACCAGGCGAAATACCGGGAACTCACAAAGGAGCACAGTGGAATCAGCCCTATCGTACAGGCATACGAAAAACACACTGCCGTTGCTGCGGAGCTCGAGGATGCGGAAGCCCTTGTAGCGGATTCCGACGATCCAGAGCTGAAAGAGATGGCAAAGGAAGAGATCGGGGAGCTGAAAGAAGAGAAAGTGAGACTGGAAGATGAGCTGAAGAAGCTTCTCGTTCCTAAGGATCCGTCCGATGACAAAAACGCCATCATGGAAGTCCGCGCAGGTACGGGTGGAGAAGAGGCGGCGCTGTTCGCGGCTGATCTTTTCAAGATGTATACAAGATTTGCAGAAAAAGAGGGTTGGAAAATAGAAGAACTCTCAGTCAGTCCGAGCGATGTCGGCGGCTTCAAAGAGATAATTTACCTGGTAAAGGGTAATAACGCTTACGGTACACTGAAATGGGAGGGAGGAGTTCATCGCGTTCAGCGTGTACCGGTTACCGAGACATCAGGAAGAATTCATACTTCAGCAGCAACAGTCGCGGTGCTTCCGGAAGCTGAAGATGTGGACATCGAAATCGATCCGAACGATCTTCAGATCGATGTTTTTCGGTCGTCAGGCCCCGGTGGACAGAGTGTGAACACTACCGATTCGGCAGTGAGGATCACGCATCTGCCGACGAACATGGTAGTAACCTGTCAGGATGAGAAATCACAGCATAAGAACAAGGCTAAAGCGCTGAAAGTGCTGAAATCACGGCTGCTTGATGTAAAGAAACGCGAGGAAATGGAAAAAACCGCAGGAGACAGGCGGTCCCAGGTCAGCACCGGAGACAGGAGCGCTAAGATCAGGACATATAATTTTCCTGAGAAACGCGTTACGGACCACAGGATAAACCTGACTCTTTATAAACTGGATAATATCCTTATCGGAGAGCTGGACGAGATAATTGAGAAACTGAGAATAGCAGATCAGGCAGAAAGGATGTCAGCCGGGGAGTGAAATGAAGTGAGGGTATCATGGGGATCAGATTCTGAAACCGCCGAAACTTAGGAGCAGGTAAGTTCAGAATGACAAAGTTGAGGCTGTCATTCCGGCCTCCAAGCCGGAATCTGAGGACATTAAAGGAATAAACAATTTTCATTTTCTATAGAATAACCTCTTTGCCGTAAAGGCTTGAATATAGATGACAATCCTCGAACTGCTTCAAAAATCCACGGATCACCTTAGATCAAGCGGTATTACAAATCCCAAGACAAGCTGTGAAATACTACTTGCGCATGCCCTGAGAGTAAAAAGGCTCGATCTATACCTCAATTACGATAAACCGGTTACGGATGAAGAAAGGGCCAGGTTCAAGGAGCTGTACAGGAGAAGGCTGAATCATGAACCGATCAAGTATATAACCGGGAAGACTGAGTTCATGTCTCTGCCGTTCATTGTAAATCCCGATGTTCTTGTGCCGAGGCCAGAAACGGAACTGCTTGTGGAAAAGATAATCGAAGCCTGCAAAGAAAGATGGGGTGAAAGCCCGTTATCAATCCTCGATATCGGGACCGGATGCGGAAATATTGCGATCAGCCTTGCTCATTTTCTTCCAAATACCAGGGTGGAAGGTGTCGATATAAGCACTGATGCTATAGAGACTGCTATGAAGAACACCTCACTCAACGGGATGGGTGAGAATCCGAAGCTGTTTGTAAAAGATGTATTCAGATGCACGGAAGAAGACTATGAGGGTTTGAATGTGATAGTGTCTAATCCACCTTATGTTTCCCCCGATCAAAAACAGGTTCTTGAGAAAGAAGTGGCTGAACATGAGCCATCGATAGCAGTTTTTACGGGAGATGACAATCTTGAGTATTACAGGAAAATTGCGGAATTGGGCAATTCATGGCTGGCTGAAGACGGGATCCTGTTCTTCGAGATTGGCTATGATATAGGAGGCAGCGTAAAAAGACTGCTCGAAGAGAGCGGTTACAGTAAAGTAAAAGTAATTAAAGATTATGCGCGGCTTGACAGGATAGTCACTGCCGGGAAATAAATATTGGAGTAAAATTTGAAAAGAAGTAAGAAAGAAGAAATGTATTCGAGGCCTGACAGGTATGAAGCGGCACTGCTGAAATTCCTCAAGTCTCATAAAGATAAAACATACCATATTAATGAACTTGTCCATGCGGTCGGATTATCCGGCGAGCAGACTACAGAAGTAAAACGAGCGCTCAGGCATCTTGTTGCCCAGAAGGAAGTAATTAAACTCAAGAAGAAACGGTATACCGCCGCTGCACTGAAACACCGGCTGACAGCGAAGTTTGAAGCAGGCAGATATAACGACGGATACGCTGTTTTCGAAGACAGGAGACTTTATATTCCAAAAGGATTTACAGGTACAGCCCTCCCGGGAGATATGATAAAACTCGAAGTCCTTGCCGGGAGAAGAGGGCGTAATCCCGAAGCCAGGGTAATAGGGATCCTGAAAAGGGGTAAACATGAATTTGTTGGAGTATTCACAAAAGAGTATAAGAATTTCTTTGTGAATCCCGATTCATCTTTCCTGAAATGGCCCGTTTATATCCCTGAAACGAAGATCAAAAATGCGAAAGCAGGGCAGAGAGTGGTTATCGAAATCACCTCCTGGGAAAATGAATATATAAATCCTACGGGCAGGATCGTAGAGGTCCTCGGTTACCCGCATGAGAAAGGTGTAAACAGTATAGCCACAGCTCGCTCATTCGGGATACCTGTGAAATTTCCGGACAAAGTACTCGAGGAGGCACATGATCTTGAAATACCGGATATCTCAAACCATAGATCTGGAAGAAAAGATTTCAGGAAAAAAGAGATTATAACGATTGATCCTGAAGAAGCGAAGGATTTTGATGATGCAGTATCATTTGAGGAACTGCCGGATGGTAATATCGAACTGGGAGTATATATTGCTGATGTCTCTGCATATGTTCCTGAGGGATCGGCGATAGATAAAGAGGCACAGAAACGTGGAACCAGCGTTTACCTTCTCGATAAAGTGATACCGATGCTGCCGGAGAAGCTTTCGAATGAATTATGCAGCCTGAAAGAAAACGAGGATAAAGCAGTTTATTGCGTTTTAATGAAGTGCTCGCCTTCAGGGGATGTTATAGATTTTGATTTTCATGAAGGGCTTATAAACAGTTTAAAACGTTTTAATTACATTGATGTCCAGGATATCGTTGACGGAAAGCAAAAAAGTCCTTATGCAGAACTTCTGAAAAAGATGAACGATTTCGCGAAGGTGCTGAGGAACAACAGATTTTCTAAAGGCGGAATGGATTTTTATACACCGGAAGTTGAGTTTGAGCTGAATGAAAATGAAGTCCCGGTCTCGGTCAGTATTAAACCTGTTCTCGATTCACATAATCTCATCGAGGAATTCATGCTGCTGGCGAATATCTGCGCCGCTGTATTCCATAGAAAACTCGAAGAAAGACACAGAGAGAGTCTTCCATTTGTTTACAGGGTTCACGAAGAACCTGACGAAGAAAGCGTTATGGATTTTGCCAGTCTGGCAAGGTCTCTCGGGTGTAATGTGAATTCCGGCGAGCCGGGTTCATCACCATGGTTCCAGGCGATTATGGAATACTTCAAGGACAGGCCGGAGAAAAATCTAATTGAAGATATCGCGCTGAGAAGTATGATGAAGGCGCTCTACCAGACAAAGAATATCGGTCATTTCGGATTAGGATTCAAGGAATACACCCATTTCACTTCTCCGATACGGCGCTATCCTGACCTGATAGCTCACCGTCTGCTGAAGAAATATTCCGGTGATGAAAAACCGGGATCAATAGCGAACCTGAAGAGGTCACTGACGAATATCTGCAAGAATTCCTCCGAAACTGAGATCAGGGCTGTAAAGGCAGAGCGCGAAGTAGTGAAGTTCAAGAAACTGCAGTACATGGAAAACAAGCTGGGAGAAGTATATTCTGGGATAATTACAGGAGTTACATCATTCGGGATCTTTGTTGAGCTTAATGACATACTAATTGACGGCCTTGTTCACATCAGGGATCTTGGCGATGATTATTTCATTTATGATGAACCTAATTACAAACTCACAGGAGAAATGACAGGTAAGACCTACCAGCTTGGAGATATATTGTCAGTGCAGGTCATGAGCGTTAATGTCGAAAGAGGGCATCTGGACCTTCTGCCGGTCGAAGAAGATTAAAATTATCAGGTCAAAAAATCTGTTGAGATTATGTATCCCGTAGATATAAGACAATTGAAAACTTTTACCCTGCCCCGGATGATTAATGCGGCAAAGGTATATTCGTCTTATCTCTATTCAAGGCTGATACGTAAAGCTGTGGTCGTGGGCTATCCGGTTGTCCTCTCGATCGAACCGACATCATACTGCAACCTGAAATGCCCCCAGTGCCCAACCGGAATGGGAACTCTAAAAAGGGACACAGGATACATGGATTTCGAGCTGTATAATTCAATATTGAATGAATTGGCGGAATATACAACTACGATAATGTTCTATTTTCAGGGTGAGCCATTTCTGAATAAGCAATTGCCGGAAATGATTGATAAGGCAAAAAGACGCAATATCTATACGATTACCAGTACTAACGGTCACTTCCTGGAAGATAAAAATGTCGACAGTATAATTGGATCTGGACTGGATGCGATCATTGTCAGCCTGGATGGAATTACACCGGAAACCTATTCGAGTTATAGGATAAATGGGGACCTCGAAAAGGTTGTCGAAGGAATAAAAAGACTGGCTGGCGAAAAGAAGAGGGTTAGCAAAAAATATCCACGGATATATCTGCAATTCCTGATTCTTAAGGGAAATGAAGATCAGATCCCCGGGATTAAGAAACTGGGTCGTGAACTCGGTGTGGATAAAGTCATGATCAAAACTGCCCAGATTTACAGTGATACTGAATCACAAGATCTGCTCCCTGATAGACCGGATTATTCGAGATACAGGGAAGTAGACGGTGAACATGTATTGAAATATGAAATACCGGACCGCTGTAAAAGGATTTGGACAACAGCTGTAATTACCTGGGATGGTATAGTTGCATCTTGCTGTTTCGATAAGGATGCAGACCATTCATTCGGTATATGGGACGGCAGGCCGTTCTTAGATATCTGGAAGAGTGAAAAGGCAATGAAGTTCAGACAACAGATCCTGAATAATCGAAAAGCGGTCGAAATCTGTAGGAATTGTACGGAAGGATTGAAGGAATTTAAATAATGTGCTGTTTCATATAAAAAAAGGGGTGTATGAAGAGCTTTTTTTATCTAAAAATTGCTTTATCAGTAATATTTCTATACTACGTGATATTTAACGTAGATATGGATAAGATAATTGACGCATTAGGCCATGCCGAATTGAATTTTGTGTTTTTTTCTGCATTGCTGCTGGTACCGAATCTATTCCTGCAGTGGTATAAATGGCATTTTCTGATGAAAATACCCCTGAAGACTGTTGACAGGAGTGTCACAATAAAGACATTCATGATCAGCTTGTATTTCGGGCTGCTGACACCGGGCAAACTGGGTGAATACGGCAGGGCATTCCTCCTCCCCTATAATCCAAAATCGGCTCTTCTCGGATTCACCGTTCTGGATAAGGCATACAATTATATCGTGATCTTTATTTCGGGGATTATTGCAGCATATTATATCTTTTACGGATATCTCGAGGAACACGCTGCTGTTAACGGAATCCTGGGAATTATTATAGCTCTGGTTTTTTTTGTAATTATTTACTTCATATTCAATCCGGGTAAATTCTATATTAAAATGAAATCTATCAACGATAATTACTTTAAAAAAGATTATATTTCTAATTTCATTTTCTGTCTGGACAGAATATCACCATGGCTCAACCTAAGATTGATGCTGCTTTCTGCGGTATTTATATTTGTCTGTTTAGTTCAATTCTATTTTCTCGTAATGGCTTTCGGTGAAATAAGTTTCATTCCGGGGATTGAATCATTGAATCTTGTGATTTTTATTAATACATTTGTTCCATTGTTTTTTGGAAATCTCGGACTTAGAGAAGGTGCGGCGGTGTTCCTATTGTCACGGTATGGAGTAGAGAGTGGAGCTGCCTTTAATGCCGGTTTATCCCTTTTTGTAATTAACCTGTTGTTCCCTGCAATAATCGGATATATTATTTTTTTAAAGCAAAAACAATCGCAGAATGCTGATGATAATAATTGAGATCGCACTGTTAATATCGCTGATCCTGTATACGTTTTTTGCACTGACTCTGGCTGTTGGTGTGCTGTCAGTTAATAAGACCAGGCCGGATTACCGTCCCGGAGTAACGGTACTTATCCCGGCACGGAATGAGGAAAAGAATATAGGGAACTGCCTTGATTCGATTATGATGCTCGATTACCCCGAAGATAAATTGGAGGTTATTGTTATTGACGATCACTCAGATGATGAAACAGCTAAAATCGCAGCTGAAAAGATTCGCGGAGTAGATAATTTCAGGCTGGTCAGACTTTCTGAAGTAGAGAATGCCGGCACCGGAAAGATCGGCGGATTGATCGAGGGGTATAAAATGGCTGCCGGTGAGATAGTTTTCCAGACCGACGCGGACTGTAAAGTGCCGCCGACATGGATCAAAACAGTTTTGAAGGAGTTCACTGACAAGACCGGTGTAGTAGGCGGTCTGACCTTTCTCAAATCAAAACGGGATACACTTTTCAGCAAGATCCAGTCACTGGACTGGTTGTATCTTGTCGGTGTCGGCGCAGGTTCTAACCGTATCGGTTTTCCTTTAAGCTGTATAGGTAATAATATCGCAGTAAGAAAGGATGCCTACCGGAATACTGGCGGATATGAAGCAATTCCTTTCAGCATAACCGAGGATTTTGCACTGTTTAAGGCTATAGTAAAGTCGGGCTGGAAGGCGAGATTCTCGGTGAGTAAGGATTCTCTTGTGGAGTCAGTACCACCGGAGTCGTTGAAAGACCTTATCAGGCAGCGTATCAGATGGGCTTCCGGCGGTATTCTTCAGGCTGGTTCAGGTATAATACTGCTTACGACAGCCTTTATATTTCATTTATCTGTAATTGCCGGAATAATAATACAGATAGATCCTTTTTACTGGCTGTCGGCAATAATTATATCTTTTTTAGCAGATGGTATATTTTTATTTGCGGTAACGAAAAAAATCGCTAAATTAAATTATCTTGCTTTTTTACCGGTGTTTGAGATATACTATTTCTTTTACACCACTGCTTTTGGGGTCCTGTCACCGTTTATGCGGAGTGTTACCTGGAAAGGTAGAAAAATCAAGTTTTAATAATGAAAAAGATCCTCTGTAATTACTATGTTACTTATAGATGTAATGCAGAATGTGAGTTTTGCGATTTCAAACATCATGATAAGTACAGAAATTCTCCACATGCCGGCCTTAATGATGTGCTCGCAAATCTCGAGCAGTTGAAAAGTATCGGTATAAAGATCGTTGATTTTACAGGAGGCGAGCCTCTTTTAAATCCCGGACTGCCGGAAATGCTTGCCGGTGCAAAAAGGCTGGGGATGCTTACTTCGGTAACTACCAACTGCCTGCTGTATCCCAGGAAAGCCGAGAAGCTGAAAGGGAAGATCGACCTTCTTCATTTTTCTCTTGATTCAATGATCCCGGAAAAACACAACAGGATAAGGGGCTCCGAAAGTTTTAACCACGTGATGTACAGTATAGAGAGGGCACTATCTCTTGGAGAAAAACCGGATTTACTTTTTACAGTTACAGAAGATAATTTTTACGAAATCAAAGATATGTATGAATTCGTAAAAAAACTGAAATTAATACTAATTTTGAATCCCGTTTTCTCACATTACAGAAATGAGAAAATATCAGAAGATGCGTTATCAATGATAGAAGAGTACTCGAAGCTGCCCTTCGTGTATCTGAGCAAGGGTTTTTTACGGATACGCAGAAAAGGCGGGAACGATGTATATAATCCCGTTTGCAGAGCTGTATCCAGTGTGATCGTTATCAGCCCGGATAACAGACTGCTTCTACCTTGCTATCACAGAGCTGAAGCTTCGATACCGGTGAATGGTGATCTTGTTAATACCCTTTCATCAGAAAAGTATAATTACTATCTGAAAAAAGAAGGGAGACTTGATTTCTGTAAAGGATGCACGATAAATTGTTACTTTGAGCCATCATTTGCCCTAAGTCTGAATAAATATATGATTGATGGAATTCCGGGAAAGATCAAGTATATTGCAACGAAATATATCTACCAGAGATTTTTGAGAGGAGTATCAAGGACAGCAGTGTTTTAGTGCGATCCTGAAATGAAAAAGGACACTATGGGATTTTTTGAATTTGATATTCCGTATGCGCTGTCAGCGCTTGCGGCCGGCAGTTTTTCCATCAGGAAATATCTGAAGAACCTGAAGGAGCCTTACCCTATGATTTTTGCCGATGCTCCTGTGAGGGCTGAACCCGACAGGCCGGTACCTGTTGCCTGCATTATAAAGAATCTCGAGAATGAAAGTATTTCCCTGAACAGGATCAAGATCACAGTCCTTAAAAAACGAGAGCCTGTCTATACTGCCCGTCCGATTGAAAAAGAGATAACTATAAGGTCAAAATACTGGCACAAGGTCTATTATGTATCGATACCTTCTGGAGTCCACGGTGAGGTAGAGATTGATGTCACATTTGAAGTCGGTCTCAGGAATATGACCAAGATGTTCCATAACGATTCTCTGAGAGGCACAAAACACAAACCGGTAAAAGTTTATATTGGAAAAGAACCGCTGCCGGCGTATAAGGAATTCTGCTTCGGGGATCTATATAACCGGGAATATTTCGCCAGGTATGAAGACCATGACAGTGCACCGCTCAGAGTGAAAGCTGATTTCGAGTATGCAAAAGGTAACCTTTTCATGGCGGCTTCCGATAATTCCTTTGATACTTCGGGATTTGACGGTGAGAGCGATAACCTGACGGATGAACAGAAATGGCAAAAATTCAGGCGAAATATTGAAAGCTGGAATGAAAAAGGTGAGTTCATTATTCTTCCCGGTGAATTGATAAGCTGCAGAAATATAACCGGCAAGAATATAAACCTTGTAATCCTGAATAATAAGAATCTTGTGGGAAAGTGTGCCAACGGAAAATACGGGATGGTGCCCTCTCAGACAGACGCAGCACTTAAAGAATTCCTGAATAATACCGGTGCGCGTTCGATATCGATCGCCTCGGAGGCTGCTAAGAAAGCATCAATCTTTGAGAGTCTGATCAGAAAAAAGGGAGTCTGGAATCTTCAGGACCTTACTGACCAGGGATTGACAGCAGTGCACGTCGGGATCGATAAGGACTACGAACTTACAAGCAGCGAAAAATTGAAATGGGTTTTCCAGCTTCTGAACGGAGGCAGAAAAGCTATTATTTCTGGTTCTAATTATTATGACTATTCCCAGAGAAAACAAAGATTCGGGTTCCCTGTATTCAGCAAAAAAGAAGACGGGGCGGTCTACAATAATGCGCGTATCGGTATAATATGTTCGAGGCCCTATACCACGGACAAAATTATAAACAGTATTAAAAAGGGCAGAGTAGTTGTTACAAATGGCCCCCTTCTTGATTTCTACATTCAGAACGAGCTCGGAGAAAAAGCCATTCTCGGCGGCGAGATTGACGGCAAAGGTTTTACGTTGAATTACCGCTTTGTTTCATCACCTGAATTCGGACCGGTTAAAAAACTATGCCTCTATTCCGGGGATCTGAAAGTCCAAAAGGAAGAACTGATTTATAATATACATTTCCAGAAAAATAATTATGATCTTTATGGTGCGATCGACTTCGAGGCTCCGGGAAACATAAGTTACATCAGGGGAGAATTATTCTCAGAGGCGGAAAACTCCACAAAATTCTGCCTGACTAATCCGATCTGGATAAGCGAAAGAGTCTTTTGATCCGGTATGATTGAAATCCTTAACATATCGGGTATCTTACTTCTGGTATTATACCTTGCCTTTGTTATCTCCATACTCATCGGATTGCTGAAACTCAAATCCGGAAATTTCTTAAATGAATACTATATTTCTGTTGTCGTCGCTGCCCGGAACGAAGAGAAAAACATCGGATCCTGTATCGAATCCCTGATAGCCCAGGACTACCCAACAGAAAAGTATGAAATCATTATTGTGAATGACCGTTCAGAGGATTCAACAACGGAAATAATCCAAAGTTATATCGGGAAAAAAGGGAATCTCAGGAAAATAGATGTCCAAGAGGTGGAGGAAGGTGTATCTCCCAAGAAAAATGCACTCCAGAAAGGTATCGATGGGTCGACAGGAGAGATAATACTCTTAACGGATGCCGACTGTGCGCCGCCTTCTAAATGGATCAGGGAGATGGTAAAATACTTCGAAAATGATGTCGGCCTCGTGGCTGGATTCTCACCATTGAAAGTCAGGGGTAATAAAACGGGTATTTTCATCGATTTTCTCTATACTGATGCCCTGGCTCTTGCCGTTTCCTCGGCAGGATGGATGGGGATAGGCAGGGGGCTTACATGTGCCGGAAGGAACCTTGCATACAGGAAGAAACTCTTCGATGAAGTAGGCGGATTTGAGAAGATCAAACACTATATCTCCGGTGATGATGATCTCCTGATGCACCTTGCATCGAAGGAAACCGATTGGAAATTCAGGTACGCACTCGGCGAGGATGTTATCGTACCGACATTCGTCGACACGGGATTCGGGATGTACGTCAACCAGAGAACAAGGCATGCCTCAAAATACAAGTTCTACCCGGCAGGTGTAAAAGCCGCTGCGGCGATCGTGTTTCTGTTCTATTTCTCGATCGTTTCTTTCCCGGTTTATATGGCAGTAAGCTGGGATTTCCTCTGGGCATACCCATGGATTTTCGGCGGCAAGGCTGTAACAGAATTTCTGACGATGAAGACCGGAGCGGCAAAACTCGGAGTTAAGTTCAGGTTAAAAAGCTTCCTGACAGCCCTCTTCATTCATCCATTTTTCATAGTATTATTCTCGATCCTCGGCGTCCGCGGCAAATTCAGATGGAAGGGCATGGATTTCAGGCAGTGATAGTTATTCATTCTCTTAATACCGATCAGTGGCCGGTACCGAGATTATATTCAACTTCATAAACACCGATCGTCATTTCGCCATAGTCATCCAGTCTCAATGGTTGTGAATATAACCTGTTATTACGGATCAGTGATCTGGACGAAATTAAGTTACTTTCGAATGAGTACAGAAATTCACCGTCAGTGTTAAATATATCAATCGTGGATGTTACAGAAAATCTACGGTAGTTATCACCGTAACTCTCACCCACAATTACCCAGACAAGGTCTCTGTCATCAATAAGAATGAAGCGAATTACAGGGGGATATTTCTTTATAATAATATCAGCCTCATTTTTGTATACCTCCCTACTCCATTCAACTATTTCATCGGAATACTCTACTTGTTTGTACTTTCTTCCGAATGTAAGAACTAAATTACCTTCATGATCATACTTGTTGATCAGGTGCTCATCTCTCAGAACAGGGGAGTAAATATTACCATCCGAATCGATTGGTATAGTGGTTAAGCTAAATTTTCTCTCTTTATTGATATCTATCTTAATTTCTGAGATCACTTTTTCTCTTTTAAGTCTGTTATTAAAACTGTAGGATGAAAGTATGGAACTTATTTCAGGCAGGTTTCCTTCAGAATTCAGCATATACATCTTATTTCCATGAATTTTTATATCACTCATATTCAGGAATCCCCCTCCTAAAATATAGTCAAGATATTTTCCATTAATATCCCATACTTTAATACCTTTATTTTTTTCCAAGATATAAAATTTTTCATTCTCTATTACAAAAAATCTTCCGCTTCTGAACTCACTCGGGCCATCACCTGTTCCACCAAACTTCCGGATGAATCTCCCTTTAGGATCAAATTTAATGATCTGGTTAGAATAAATATCCATAACATACAAATTCGAATCCTTATCCATTTGGAAGGGACCGGCATCATTCAATATATAATCATCTGTCATTAAAGGGATATCAAAGAGTTTTTTAAATTCTATGAAGTCTACTTCTTTGTATTTGGGTTTCTCGCTGAAAATTAGTTGTGAGATTGATATCTCAGGAAGATTATCACCGGAACAAAAAATAAGGTATAGAATACATAAATAAAGTATAATTTGTTTTATAGAGATAAAACTTTTACTAAATCTACTGGAATTCAAACTATGAATGAATACCATCTTCAAAAATTATACTTGACTCTAAATACTGAAATTTTTTGATGCTCTTCCTCAATGTTTGGTCTAGCATAGAATCTGTTATATTTGAAGATACTCCTAGAAAGAAAATGTTGACAATTAAATGTATATAGGAATTCACCATTCTCGTTAAAAATATCAATTGTTGAGTTAATCCTGTCATCTGGTATATCCATATTCCCTTCTCCAATTGTCACCCAAATCAGATCTTTATCATCAATGAAGATATCTCTAATAATTGGAGGATATTTCGGCAATGACGGATAATCTGAGAATTTTTTATAGCGTTCTTTATAGAAATCTTGAATTTTTTTAGAAAACGGTTTCGAATCATATTTTCTTCCAAAT
>JANQEH010000129.1 GCA_028278455.1 bacterium | reverse complement strand
TGGAATCGACGGAATAAGGGCCTCGGGTCACCGCCATATCCCAGGCGTCGAGGATCCTGAGCACTTCCGGGGTAGCATAGTGGGTAAAGGCGACCGACTCGACCGGCAGCTTTACAGTAACATCCCTTCCGAGAACGTCGGTCACGGTAACGGATTCAGGCGTCGCGGTCTCTTGCTGCAGGTCCACCTCTCGCTGGCCTACGGCAAAAACTGCCGCCGTACAACAAAGCACCAGCATTGCTGTGAATAATATGCGTTTGCTCATCTTTTTCCTCCAAAAACAAGATTATGATATTCAGAAATAAGGTCTGATTGCTTTCCTAATACATTCTTCATTACATGTTTCTCAGCTTGACAGCCGAAAGCAGCAGGTACGGAGTAGCTGTGACGTCGGAAATCACTTCCGTTCTGAACCGGCCAAATCCCGCCTCTGATAGAGCTTCCTTCAAGTCTTCTTCGGGCAGTTGATGAGTGGGGTATCCCATGACTCTGGTCATCAGTTCGAGTAGGCAGACATTAAGCTGTTCCCTACGGTTCTCTGAAGGTGCAACATGATTAGAGACAAGAAGCCCTCCTGGTTTCATGGATGCATTCACCCTTCGAAAAAAGGCTCCCAACGTGTTCTTATAGTTGAACTCATACAGAAATTGTGAACTAAAGAAGAAGTCGTAGTCACCACCGAATGACTCATCTGCGTTGATGTCTATTCCGTGATAGGTGACTCGATCGAAGTCCTCCTCTTCTCTTTTCATTTCTTTTGCTAAAACACAGACTTTGGGCAGGTCATATACATGGGATCGTAGGTTCGGATTTGCGTGCAGAAAGGCATATGAGAAGTAACCGGAACTTCCGGCAAAATCACACATGTTTGAGCAGTTTTCAAATTCAGGGGTACTCCTCACAAAAGTGAGAACCGCTTGAATGATCCCTCCCCTGTTGAACTGTTCCAGACCGGAAATCGATTCTTTGGTGCTCCATATACCGAAATCAAAGTTATAAGATCCGGTCTTCACAATTTCCACCAGTCGATCGAAGGGCCCAGCACTTCCTGAATATCTTTGAATGGCCCCGAGCTGGCTCGCTGGAGCATCCTTCAACAAGTAATCCTTCGATACCAGTGTCAGTCTGTAGACATCATTTTTTTTTTCGATCAAATCGACGGTAATCAGCACATCAAGAATGCCTTCCGTAATATGGCTGTCGGTTTGCAATGCATCCGATATAGCTGCGAGAGTGAGATGGCTGTTCGCCAGGACTTCGAACACGCCGATCTCGATAGCGGCATTCAAGACCTTCGGGGTATAGCTCTGGTACAAGATCCCCTGCAGGCTTCCGCAACCTGATCGTAAAATGGGAATAGACATACTATTCTACACCTCAATTTATTAATAATCTTCCAGGCAGACTGTCCCGAGGTTCAACACCCATTAGTCTACCGGGTGTTTGGATAGTTCTCCATAAATTTCAATAATGAAAGCTTCGATTCCGTACACCCTATCGGTTTGTTGTAAAAAAAGGTAATACAATATAATACCGCATGTCAACGTAATACGAAAAATTCAATAAGAAAATATCAAGAGATGCGCTTATATATAGTAAATATACTATTATTCAATAATCAGTTAAGGAAGGAAGACACATAACACATATAAGCTCCTATAAAAATTCAAGGGTTATGAACTCCCCGGCCCCGAAAGATTCGTTTCCAATCTTCTTCTGAAACTATTTGAGATTATACGTTTTCTGGTTCGAGTTTAAAAGATGGATAGCAGAGACAAAAGGATCTGCATCAAACACATAGGAATCCAGGTATTTAGATATGATGCGGAGGTTGTCAGAAAGAACTGCAACATAGTTGGTATGCATCAGTATCCTTGGCCTGTGCGGTTCCAGTTATACACAGGTTCCTTACATGCTATCCATAAAACTTAGCGGCATCAAAAGGCTCCTTTTTCTTTAACATATAATAGACGGTACGTCCTAACTTCTGAGCAATAATGGATAGTGCCTTTGATTTACCATACCGGCTGTTTAGGCGTTGTTGCATTTTCTTTGCAGACTCATTATTTTTCAGAGATCCAACGGCTGCTTCACTGAATGCCCATTTCAGATGAGAGTTACCTACTTTATTGTGATTGCTTTTTGTTTTTTTCCTGCTGATTCATGAGAGCATTTGACTAATCTGAAATAGGATATAAGTCTTCCTACGGTCTCGAACCTGGAGATATCTTGGATTTCATAAAGAATCACCAAGCCCAATATTGGTCCTATTCCCGGTACTGTTTTTAAAAGAAGATAAGAATAAGGATCATGATGCACTGCATGCTTCTTTATCAGTAGTTCAATCTTCTTCAACTGCTGGTGATAGAAGTTCAGCATTTCAAGATCCGTTTCAATGCTTAATTGTACACTGGGATCCTGGTGTTTGAATTCATCAGGAATAGAAACTCTATTGGAGGCATACTGAATAGCCTTCTTGAAAGTAGGCAGATTGTACTGAGTGGCTGTATTTTTAATATGACCGACGAGCTCAGATTGCTTATGCACAAAATATTGACGACGTCTTAATAAATCTCTGGTTGCTCTCATTTTTCTTGGTTTTACCTCCATGGATTGCTCTCATATAAAGAGCGTGGCCAAGAATGAAAGGAATATTAGTATCCTCACAGAAATCAGATATCCAGTACCATGAAAAGACACACTCTACTCCGATGACGAGATCAGGGAGATAAGGGCCGATTGCTGAGATAAGGTTATCTGATGAAGAATCATAATTTTTGTGTAGTAGTGTGTTACCTTGTGAATCGAGAACGCAAATATACATTTTTCTTGCATGTAAATCGATACCGGCATAATATTGATGATGTTTTTTATAAAACCTCATTAGGTTCCTCCTTTTTGGGAAATGGCTAATACGGTTATTTTACCGTGCCCTAAAGGGGGGCTTAATGAGTATCAAGCGCATGCAACTGACAGCCCTACTGTCACGGTTCTTGCTTTCGCAACAATCGCGCCAGCTTAACGGTCTGCAGCTGATGCGGGTGATACGGACAAAAATTTCAGTTAAAAACCTAATTCTACAAAAATAATAAAATTCAAAACGAATTACAGAAAATAAAGAAAATGCCTTTAATTATGGAAGATTATACTTCAAAAAATACACTTTGAAACATTGACTTACACAAGGCAATGTTGTGAATATTATAGATATATAAGGAGAAAATCCTATAGCAACAAATTTAGCAATAGACAATGAGCTTCTAATCGAAGCACAAAAAATAGCTGGCTTCAAAACAAAAAAAGATACAGTAAATTCAGCATTAAAAGAATTTATTGAAAGAAGAAAGCAAATCGAAATAATCGATTATAAAAGAAACCTTCTGTACAATATTAATTACTCGTCGTAAAATGGCCGTATAACAAAGCCATGCAACTGACCGTTTCTTTGTCACGGTTTTTGCGTTCGCAAAAACACGCACCAATCCTTCCGCTTCGCTCCAGGAACGAAGCCGGCAGCTGATGGCGGCGTTATACAGCAAACGATTAACAATAAATGGTATTATTTGTAGATAAGGAATGTAAATGAGAAACGAATATATATAAATAATATTTATGTCAATATTTGGTATTAGTGATAATATTAATTAATAATGAACGTGAAATGTTTTTATAGTAAAAAATATAAAAAAAGAAAAACAATATTCACAAAATTATTCTCTATAGCAACTTCTCTTGTCTTTATTATTGCTTGTGAAATATTTTTAACAGAAGAAAATATTGAATTATATGAGTGGGAAATTATTGAAGCAGTTTATGATGTTTCAAGGAAATCATTAAGTTTCGATATTAAATATTATTATGATCTCTTAGAGAATAAAGGTAATTTCTCTGTAGATTACATAGGTCATTATGATTATATGTACGATACTTATAATTATGAAGAAAGAGAAGAGATTTCGTTCATTGATTTAACGTCTCTGC
>JANQEH010000126.1 GCA_028278455.1 bacterium | reverse complement strand
TAATATAGAGGAGATACGTGCTGCAACTTCAGGGCTGCTTGGAGCTCAGGTCAGCTACGAAAGAGCAAAGATCAACCTTGAGAATACGAAGCTGTATGCACCGATGAATGGCCTGATTGCAAATCTTGCAGTTCAGCAGAACCAGAGGATCAATTCCGGTGAAGAAATATGCAAGGTTATCGACATTTCCAAGGTAAGGATCGAGGCCGGTGTACTCGAATCAGAGATAGGAGATCTGGAGGTCGGCAGGAAGGCTTATGTTGAGCTTGCCGCATACCCGAATGAAACCTTTGAAGGTGTAGTCGAGACGATCAGCCCTGTCGTTGAAGACAAAGCAAACAAAGTTACGATCCTGATCGATAATCCTGATGGAAGGCTGAAACCGGGAATGTTCGCATTTGTAAGGATAGATGCAAAAATCTATAAAGATAGACTTCTCGTACCGTATGATGCAGTATTGGAAACAGAACAGAAATATCTGATTCTGGTGATCAGGGAAGGGAGGACTGTCTGGAGTTACATCGAGAGAGGTCTTCAGAATTCTGAATATGTAGAAGTGCTCTCTGCCCGTGAAGGCTGTGAACCGGGTGAACTGGTCGCCACGGGAGAACATTTCACACTCGGTCATGATATACCTGTAAGGATCCTGAACGAGATCGAAGGATATGAAAAGAATTAGCTGCAGCCAATAATAAGAAAATAAAGCGGGTTCAATAAATGCATATATCAGAAGTCTGCGTTAAAAGGCCGATCACAACGATGATGTTCTATGCGGCCGTATTCATGGTGGGAATGATTTCTCTATCCAAACTGGCGGTAGATCTTCTTCCCGATCTCAGCTACCCCAAACTGACTATCTGGACGGCATATTCGGATGTTGCTCCGGAAGAGGTAGAGAATTTCATTACAAAGAGGATCGAATCGAGCCTTCAAACCCTTAAGGGAAAGAGGAAGATCTCTTCGGTTTCACAGGAAGGTATTTCACTTGTTAAAATAGATTTCGAGTGGGGAACGGACATGGATTTCGCCATGCTCCTTGTCCGCGAGAAAATTGATGCAATAGCAGCTTCATTTCCGGAAGGGGCGGAAAGACCGGTAATCGTCCAGATGGATCCGTCGAGCCAACCGATAATGTCTCTTTCAGTCTCAGGTGAGAACCTCGTCGCACTTAAGGAAGCCGCTACCGCAATTATTAAAAGACGGCTCGAACAGATCGACGGTGTTGCCCTGGCCACAGTAACTGGTGGATTTGATCGGGAGATCCATGTCGATGTCGATATAGAAAAACTTACCACTCTGGGGCTGAGCCTCAGGATGATCTCAAGTAAGATTGACCAGGCAAATAAAACGCAGCCGGGTGGGTACATCAGGAAGGGCAGGTTCCGTTATTCGATCAGATCGATCGGGGAATTTGTTGAGGTAGCGGAGATCGAGAATGTCGTTATCGCTAACAATGAAGGAAACCTGATCTATCTGAAGGATATAGCCTCTGTAAAGGATTTCTTTAAAGAACCGAATAATGTAACAAGGTATAACGGTAATGCCAGTGTAGGTATTATCATCCAGAAAGAAGCTGGGAGCAATACAGTTGCTGTCTCGGAGAGCATCAAGGAAATATTGGCAGAATTGAAAGAGGAAATGCCCGATCTCGATATAGCGATTGCTTATGACCAGGCGGAGTTTATAAGGGATTCGATTAACAATGTTCTGATGGTTCTCGTTTATGGTGGTATTCTTGCGTTCCTCGTATTGTTCCTGTTTCTGCATGATCCAAGAAATCCGATAAATATTTCCATAGCTATACCGCTTTCAATTATCGCAACATTCAGCCTCCTTTATTTCACCGATGTGAGCCTTAACATAATGTCCCTCGGTGGCCTTGCCCTCGGAGTCGGGCTTCTGGTTGATAACTCAATCGTTGTGCTGGAAAATATCTTCCGCCACAGGCAGGAAGGAAAAGGCCTTATTGAGGCAACGATCCTCGGTGCAAAAGAGATAAGTATGGCCGTATCTGCATCTACATTCACTACGATCTCCGTGTTCTTTCCGATTATCTTTGTCGAAGGTGTGGCAGGGCAGTTGTTCAAAGCGCAGTCACTTACGATCACTTTTGCTCTTATGTGCTCATTGATAGTTTCATTGACACTTCTTCCGATGCTTGCCTCGCACCTGCTTCATTTCGAGAAGAAACCGGTTGAGAAGATCACTCCGCCGTCACCAGCCAGGACTGCTAAAAAAGAGGAGAAGGTAAAAAAGGAAAGAGGGAAGGTCTACAAAGTCTTTTCGATGGTCATTTTGCCTTTCAGGTTTATTTTTGTTACTGTAATCTTCAGATTTTTAGTTTATTATGCCTTCTGGAAAGGCATCATATATTACGCGCTTTACAGGTTTCTACTAAAACTCGTGTTGGGATCGATATATTTCACCCTGATTGGCCTTATAAAATACTGGATCTCCCTTATAGGAAAATTTCTGAATTTCATCTTCACGCCCGTATTTAAATACTTCGACAAATATTTCGACAGATTTGCTGTAGTTTACGAGAAGCTTCTGGAGGCAGCACTCGATAACAGAGGATCAACTATAGCTGTGGCAGTTACTCTGGCGATTTTTGCAGGTTTTGCAGGTATCGGACTTGACAGGGAATTGATGCCCCGGGTAGACCAGGGGCAATTTGAGATAGAAATATCGATGCCTGTTGGGACTCCCCTTGAAATGACAGACAGAACAGCACTGCAGATATCCAACTGGTTGTCAGAAATCCCTGAAGTAGAAAGTATTTTTTCGAGCTCTGGGATAGTCCAGGAAAAAGGTATCCAATCCGATAGGACCGGAAGTTTGAATAAGAGCCTCATTCTCGTAAAGCTCAGATCAAATAGCGCACTCTCGACTGAGGATGTAATCCAGCAGATCAGGCTCAGAGAATCGATGCTCGGGAACGCATCACTTAATTTCAGTACAGGTGAAACAACCTTACAGCAGGTACTCGGTACGGAAGAATCCGATATTGTAATTAACATCAAGGGTGAGGACTTCGAACTGACAAAGCCGATGAAGGATGAGCTGATGTCCAGACTGGGTGAGATTGATGGGCTCGAGGATATCCATTCCAGCTACGAGGAAGGTAAACCGGAAGTCAGGGTTGAGATAAACCGCTCAAGAACAGACAGATACGGCCTGACGGTTGAGGACGTTGCTTACTATATCGGAAATTCCATGAAGGGAGATATTTCCTCACAATTCAAGGATTTCGATAAAAAGATCGATATACTTGTGCGTCCGGATCTGAAATACCGTGATAACCTTGAAGATCTTCTCGATAACTATTATACGGTAGGAGATGCATTCATTCCGATCCGCGAACTGGTTAACTACAGGTATACACGAGGACCTAATGAAATCAGAAGGGAAGACCAGATCAGGACTATTCAGGTTTTTGCCAATATTCATAATAGAAGCTATAAAGAAGCAATAAGTGATATAAGTAATGCTGTAGCAGAGATAGAGCTTCCGGGAAGCGATTACACAATTGAAATAGCAGGTGAGACACAGGAAATGCAGAGATCTTTCAAATCACTTTTGATGGCACTTTTGATCTCGATAGCTCTGGTCTATATGATCCTTGCTGCCCAGTTTGAATCTCTGAAACAGCCCTTTGTTATTATGTTTGCTGTTCCGCTGGCCATGATAGGTACGGCGATAATGCTGTTCCTTACGGGAAACAGTCTGAATATCATGTCTGCGATAGGTGTCATCATCCTTGTTGGTATTGTGGTAAATGATGCGATCATCAAGGTAGATTTCATAAACCAGAGCAGGCAGAGAGGAATGAAACTCCGTCCGGCAATAATGGAAGCAGGTAAAAAGCGATTGAGGCCTATAGTTATGACTACGGTTACAACAGTTCTCGGCCTTACCCCTATGGCGCTTGGTATCGGACAGGGAACAGGAATGCAGGTTCCTATGGCGATTGCGGTAATCGGAGGTCTTCTGTCATCGACTTTGCTAACACTGATAGTAATTCCGGTCATCTACAGTTATATTGAAGGAATGAAATAAAGACTATGAATCTTTTAGCGACTTCCATAAAACGCCCGATAGCAGTTGCAATGGTCTACCTCGTAGTTGCAGCGCTGGGTTTGAATTTTCTTCAGAAGCTTCCGCTGCAGGAAGTCCCTAGGGGGCGAAACCTTCCTAGCTTGACTATAAATGCTTCCTGGCCAAGTACAAGCCCGGAAACCATGGAGGCATTCGTTACCTCTCCGCTGGAAGGTCTTGCCGCAACAATTAAAGGTGTGAAATCTGTAGAATCTACTACCAGAGAAGGAAATTCTTCTGTAACAGCAGAGTTTACTGAAGATTCAAACATGAAGCTGGCTGAACTCGAGCTGAAAGAGAAGATTTCCATTCTGCATGAAGATCTACCGGATGGGGTTCAATATCCATCTGTTACGGTTGCAGAACCTGAGAGCAGAAGGTTTGATCTTCGCAGGTCCGAACCTTTGCAGTATATTGTAACCGGAAATTTTTCTCTTGAATGGATACGTGAATATGTTGAAGATTATGTTAAGAATCCTGTTCAGGGAGTCGAGGGTGTTTCCGAGGTTGATATCTACGGTGGAAAGTTCAGGCTGATTAAGATCCTCGTAAACCAGCAGAAACTCGACTTATTCAATGTAAGGAAAATGGATATCGAGCGTGTGCTTTGGTCAGCGAATATAGACCGTCCGGCCGGATACGTTTACAGGGATGGAATAAGACACGATATATTTATAGATAACCGTATCAGAAATGTTGATCAGATCCGGAACATCATGGTGAAGAACAGCGAAGGGCAAATGATCTATCTTTCCGATATCGCAGAGATTGAGGATGGATTTGAAGAACCTCAGAGTTACTCGCGAATCAACGGTAATCCGAACGTCAGGGTTACCGTCAGGATGGAGGAGGGCGCAAATGTTCTGGAGTTTACCGCCAATGTTGACGATGTTGTCCGAAAACTAAAAGAAAATTTCCCCGAAACTCTGCAGATGATTAGGACTAATGATCCCAGCACCAGGGTTCAAAAAGACATAGCCAATATACAGGCCAGGGCTGTATTTTGTATTCTCGTGATTTTCCTTGTACTATATGTATTCCTGAGAAACTTGAAGGTACCTCTTCTAATTCTATCAACAATCATTTTTTCTGAATTGACAACGATTATCCTTTTTTACGCATTCGATCTTAGTTTTAATATTCTGACTATTGCAGGATTGGCGCTCGGATTCGGTATGCTTGTAGACAGTGCAATAGTAGTTATAGATAATATTTACCGGTACCGTGAAAAAGGTGAAGATCCCTTCAAGAGCGCAGTGACTGGTGCAAAGGAGGTATTCCTTCCTCTTGTTGCTTCAGTCCTGACCACCTCAATTGTATTCATACCTTTTCTGTATCTTGACAGGAATTACAGAATCATCTTTACACCCGTTGCCCTTGCGGTAGCGCTTTCTCTTATATCTTCGATCGCTGTTGCGTTTACTTTTATCCCTACATTTGCAGTGAAATTTCTTCCGAAGAAGAATAAAGAACTTCAGGACAAGATAAAAAAGAATAAAATACTGCAGTTTCTACTCGGTTTCTACGGCAGGTTTATCGAGTTTGTGGTCAGGAATAAATATGCTACTCTAACAACAGTCATCCTTCTATTCGCAGGGAGCGCCTTCGTTTTTTCCAAAACTGTCCAGTCTTTCAGTTTCGGCAGATATTCAGATCAAAGAACAAGCATAAATATCTCCGTAACCCTACCTGAAGGCAGCGAACTTGACAGGGGAAACGAAATTGCCGCAGAATTTGAAAACAGGGTATTAGGCAATGAATATATCAGGCAGGTGAATACGACGGTTGCCTCGTTATCCCGTGGTTACGGCAGTGCGTTTCTATATGTCAGGGTATTTATAGAATTCAAGAAAGAGGCTGATGAGACGAGTTATCCTTACATGCTTTTTGATGAATTGACAGCATATGCCAGTACGTTTGCACGTGTAAGTATTAATGTCAGGGGGATGGGAGACTATTTCCATGCAGGGGGACTCGGAAGCTCCGGGGTAAATTTCAGGATACAGGTGCTTGGATATAATTATAACAAGGTCGGTGAGATAGCTGAGAACCTCGGCAGGGTGCTGGAGAGAATCCCAAGGGTGAAAAACGTCAATACAAACCAGAGCAGCGGGTACAGGTCATCTCAGAAGAATGAAACAGTGATAAGGGTTAACAGAGAAGCGTTATCTGCTTATGACCTTACGGCTAATGATGTCCTGACGGTGCTCAGTAGATATGTACGGCAGAGCAGGACGGGATCCCGAATAACGATCGACGGAGAAGAAGTAGGATATGCTGTAAAAGTCAAGGATTTTGAGAATTTTCAGCTCAGTGAATTGGATGATATACTGTTCCGGGACGGTTCAGGGAAACAGGTAAGGATGGGTGATATCACTGAGATCGATATCCAGCCGATTATGACCGAGATCATCCGTAAAGACCAGCAATATGAAAGACAGGTAGGATTCGAATATCGTGGCCCTTCACAAATAGGTGAAAGACATATTGAAAGTCTTATCAAGACGACAGTTCTTCCTAAGGGTTATAAACTTCAGATCCCGGAGGGATATAGATTCGGAATATCAACAAGGGATAAGGCAAAAATGTGGCTGAGTATTTTCTTTGCCGTAGTTCTCGTTTTTATGATGACGTCTTCACTTTATGAATCAGTGATCCATCCATTCGTAGTCATACTTACAGTCCCAATGGCAATGATAGGTGTTTTTCTTATATTCTTTTTGGCCGGACAGAATTTTTCAGAGGCGGCATATATCGGTATTATACTCCTGGCAGGGATAGTTGTGAATAATTCCATTATTCTCGTGGATCATATTAATCTGCTGAGGTCCCGGGGTATGGATTTATATGCTGCTGTTACACAGGGTTGCAAGGACAGGGTAAGGCCCATATTGATGACATCGTCTACAACTATTCTGGGTTTACTGCCCCTTGTATTATTTTCTGATACTACAAAAAGCTATGGTCAAGACCTGTGGTATTCAATATCATTGGCGTCAATTGGCGGGTTATTAAGCGCTACTCCGTTGACCCTCTCGGTAATTCCCGTCCTGTATATCTTGTTTGAAGAATGGCGAAACAAGTTTCGCAGGCACTGGCAGTCATCAGATTGACATGATTATTCTACAAGCTGCCATTCACCGTCTGTTTTTTCCCAGTTGCTTGTGCTTTCTTCTATGAATAATTCGATATCGTCAAATGCGAGATAATGTTCCCTGAGCTCTTCAAGGCAATCCTCATCGAATATCGCCCACTCTTCGCAGAAGATCTCATCTACAGCAAGTTCCATCCAGTTCAGGTATTCTCCACGTTCACCGATCATCATTGCTATTGTCTCCGAGTGGTCGCTGTCCATCGACGCTGTTCCTCCGTCAATGGCGAAATCATCAGCATCGTAGTCATAATCATCAGGAGAGGTCTCAGACCAGGTGAGTGATACATCCTGCGTTATCAATCTGATTATATAGACTTTAAAATCTTCCATATTGCTTACCGTAATAAATGTATTCGCCTATTCTTGTTTCCTGTATTATTGAAAATACTCAAAAGGGATTAATATGTTCCCTAATTAATTTGATAACAACAATTTTATAATGAATCGTCGTTAATTTTTATTATATTTAGTATAACAGAAAAATTCCCTGTGTCAAGTTATTATTCTGGTTCCACTATTTTTTTCAGATTGTACTGTTTTCTTACTGTTCCATATAGTAAATATTAACTCTTATATCAATATTAGTTCAGATTATAATGTGATTATATAACTTGGAACAAGTTATATCCGGTCAACCGGAAAAATCCGGTACCGATAAAAAACCGCATCATCCTCAAAAAAATTGTCAATAATATAACTAAATAAATTTAAAATGCAACAGGTAATTTGAGTAAAATAAAATGAGATTTCTATTGAAATTATTGACAAAAAATTCTATGAATTCAAGACTATTTATTGATCATATATAAGTCTGATAAAAGATATACATTTTTTTAAGTTCAGAATTCAAAAAATAATGCAATATTTATTAACTGAAAGGAAAAAACTATGCCAGGATCCCGATCTGACGATAAGAACGGATATGACGGAGTATCGCGCCGTTCTTTTTTGAAGGGAATGGGAACCGGTGTTGTATCTACCACAGTAATACCCGCAGTTGCTTCTGCAAAGGACAAAATTGACAGGATTTCACAAAGCAGCGAGGGAATTACTTCAGCTAATATCACCCTAAATATAAATGGAAACGACCACAGGGTGAACGTAGAAAGCCGTACAACACTGGTCAGTGTGTTAAGAAACAAACTGGAGCTTACCGGAACCAAGATTGGGTGCAACAACGGTGAATGCGGCGCATGTACCGTTCTGCTGGATGGAAAACCGGTTTACTCCTGCATGATGCTGGCGATGGATGCTGCCGGGAGACAGATCACGACCATAGAGGGTATAGCGGATGGCGGTGAGCTTAATGATGTACAGAAATCTTTTATTGAAAATGATGCGATGCAATGCGGATTTTGCATACCCGGGCAGGTGATATCCGCCACCGCCCTTGTAAGTGAAGGCGGCAATCCCGGAGAGAAAGAAATCAGAAAAGCTATGTCCGGTAATCTTTGCAGGTGCGGTGCATATCCCCATATCTTCAAAGCGGTTGCAAATGCGGCCGGGAAGGGAGGTAGATAGATCATGAATGAATATAGAAGATTTCCAAGGAGGATAAAGACAGTTGTTGAATCGGAAGGTGATCACCATATTATAGAGATCGAACTTCCGGAACACGAAGCAGAAGTACTTCCCCAGCAGGAAAAACTGAACGTGATCGGCCACGAGATACCTCGCAGAGAGGCTGTCGAGAAAGTTACTGGTTCGGCAAAGTATACCGGCGACTACAGACCTCAGGGACTAATATATGGTAAGTTGGTCAGAAGTTCAAAGGCGAGCGCTCTCATCAGGGAGGTAGACCTATCTGAGGCCGAGAAAATGCCCGGGGTAAAAGCTGTTCTCTCGCTGAGCAGGGACAGGGTAAATTATGTGGGTGATGTCCTTGGAGCGGTTGCCGCAGAAACTGAAGAGCAGGCAGAGGATGCTGTCAGAGCCGTCAGGGTGGTATATGAAGAAGAAAGGTTCGTAGTCAACATGGATAGGGCAATGAGGGAGAACGCCCCCAAAGTCCTCGGCCAGGAAAATCTCGGAAGGCCTGTTGAATTCACTCGGGGAGATATCCAATCAGGTTTCAACCAGGCTGATGAAATTTTGGAGGGAGAGTTTAAAACCCAGATCGAGATCCATAATCCTATTGAACCGTCAACTTCGATGGCTATTTGGGGAGCAGACGAGATTCTTATCTACGATGCTACCCAGACCATTGATATTACTCAGGAATGGGTAATCCGCATTCTGAAGTCTATTTTTCCGGATGAAGATATTTCCGATAACAATCTCAGGCTGCGCATGGATTACCTCGGCGGCGGATTTGGATGTAAGATAGGCCCCTGCGGGCTTGAGACCATTGCTGCCAGATTGTCGAAAACAACTAACTCGCCGGTATTGATTGCACTCAGCAGAGAAGAAAACTCCCTGGATCAAGGCAACAGGCCGGACAGTTACCAGAAACTGAAAATTGGGGCAAAAAGAACTGGCGAATTAACGGCTATCGAACTTGAAGGCTATTCATCTGTAGGAGCAGCATCGCGTGGGAGTGATAATCTGTCACCTGCTGCGAGAGAAATGTATAAATGTCCTAATGTACAGCTGAAATATCAGGGAGTATTTCTTAATGCAGGGAGGAGCCGTGCATGTCGAGGGCCTGGCCATCCCCAGGCATTTTTCGCATTTGAATCTCTTCTGGATGACCTTGCTGAAAAGATCGATATGGATCCTTTGGATTTCAGAATTAAAAACTATGCCGAAAAAAGCGACGGCGATACAGGCAGGCCATATTCAAGCAAGGGCCTGATGGAATGCTATGAGAAGGGAGCAGAAGCGATAGGCTGGTCTAATAGGAATCAAACGGCCGGAGACTATGCCGGAGATAAAAAAAGGGGAATCGGAATGTCCAGCCTCGTCTGGACGGGAGGTGCAGGGGTTCCCGGCTCTGTTGTCGAAGTTGATCTATTCAAGGACGGTAAAGTAAACATAAGAAGCGGTGTACAGGAGATCGGAACAGGCACAATGACTATAATGGCACAGGTTGCCGCTGAAGATCTCGGAATCGATATTGATGATGTAAACGTCCAAATCGGAGATTCCAATTATCCTCCCGGATGTCCAAGTTACGGCAGTCTTGCAACAGCCTCGATCACACCTTCGGTAAGAAATGCCATCATTGAAACGCTAAGGAAGCTTTACCCGGTTGTGGCCCGGAGATATCGAGTTTCCGAAGACAAACTCGAGTCTGCTAACGGAGTAATCCGCGTAAAAGAAAATCCATCACGCGGTATGCATTACAGGGATGCTATAAAAAATGTTTCGGAGAGCAAGATCACCGGATCAGGAAGACGGGGACCGAATCCGAGAGATTATGTTGGATACACTTTCGGGGCGCATTTCTGTGAAGTGGAAATCGATATAATAACTGGCAGGACTAAAGTCCTGAAATATGTAGCGGCGCACGATTCAGGAAGGATAATAAATCCGCTTACCTGCAGAAACCAGGTTCATGGAGCCATAATTCAGGGAATAGGATACTCACTGACTGAACAACGTATTATGGACAACAGGACCGGTAGGATGACAAATCCGAATTTCCTTGATTACAGGATATTACCCATAACGGAAGCACCGGAAATTGATGTTATTTTTTCGAGTACTATAGATCCGGTACTGAACAGCCTCGGCGTCAAAGGAATAGGTGAACCGCCGAGAATAGGTGTTGCCGGATGTGTTGCAAATGCCATATATAATGCCTCAGGCATTCGTGTAACGCATCTTCCGATAACACCGGAGAAAATGATCAATGGTCTGAAAACCAGAAAGGAGGGCTCATCATGAAAAACTTTGCTCTATTGAATGCAAGAACCCTCGATGAAGCTGTTTCTTCCCTCGGTACGGACTGGAATGAAGCAGCAGTAATGTCAGGAGGAACAGATCTGATCGGATCAATGAAGCGTTATATCCAGACTCCTGAAAAAGTAGTCAATCTGAAGACGGTAAGCGGTCTCGAGGAGATAAGATCAGAGAATGAGAATATTGTGATCGGGGCCGAGACTAAGATCGCTCATGTAGCATCTGATAGCAAGGTTAGTGAACATTTGACGGCACTATCAATGGCTGCCGGAAATGTTGCCAGTCCTCAGATCAGGAATATGGGCACCATTTCTGGCAACATTTGTCAGAGACCGAGATGCTGGTATTACAGGGATACGGAAGTTCCCTGTATGAAGAAAGGCGGTATCAGATGTTATGCTGTTGCCGGAGTAAATACGTATCATGCGATATACGGGGGAGGTCCCTGCCATATTGTCCACCCATCCGATACAGCTGTAGCTCTCAGTGCCTTTGATACAACTCTGACGATAGTCGATAAATATGGAACTAAAGATGTTCCATTCAGTGAATTCTTTGTGCTCCCGGAAGAAGATGCCAGCCGCGAAAATATTCTGAAGCCTTTCCAGGTAATCTCGAAGATCACTGTAAAAGCCCCTGGTGATAATGTTAAAAGTACATTTATCAAAGTACAGGAGCGTGAAGCATGGGATTTCGCAGTAGCCAGTGTAGCATTAAGCATGAAAATGGAGGGAACTGCCTGCAGAGAAGCCAGTGTAATTCTCGGTGCAGCCGCTCCCATACCCTGGAGATCCGAAGCAGCAGAGAATGAATTAACTGGAAAGAATATAACAGAAACAGTTGCGGTAGCAGCAGGTAGGGCGGCAGTTGCGGATAGTACACCTATGACGGATAATAAATACAAGGTGGAATTATTTACCAATATAGTAAAACGCGCAGTGACTGAACTCGTATAATTTAACATGAAATTTTTGCGGTTTTCTAAAAGCAGGGCTCCACGTCCTGCTTTTTTTATTTTTACTTGCGATAACTTCAAATTTTTTATAAATTTAGGCGGATTAGACTGCTCGAAGGGCGAGGCAGCTTCATAAATTAGAATATCTCGAGAAAATAGTGCCGGAAAACATCCCGTCAGAAACATATTCTCTGCGACGCAGGATCGGGCTTTTTGCAGGTCCTCTCCTGTTTTTTCTCATCTTATCGCTTCCAACCCCTGAAGGTATGTCCCCGGAAGCTCAAAGAACATGCGCTGTTGCGGTTTTTATGGCAGTCTGGTGGCTCTCTGAAGCGATCCCTATCTCGGCTACTGCATTACTGCCGATGGTTCTGTTTCCGTTTCTTGGAGTAAGAGGAATAAGAGAAACGACCGCTTCATACGGTGACAGCAATATATATCTTTTTTTTGGTGGATTTCTTATAGCAGCAGCAATGGAAAAATGCAGTCTTCATGTAAGGATCGCTTATGCGATTATTACAAAGATCGGTAAAACTCCCGGAACGATAATTTTTGGATTTATTGTAGCGGCAGCATTTCTATCTATGTGGATCTCGAATACGGCAACTGCACTTATGATGCTGCCAATAGGCCTTGCTGTCATTAGAGTGCTTGAGGAGATGAAAAGCTTCGATTCAAGGACGTCTTCATTATTCGGAACAGCACTAATGCTCGGAATAGCATATGGAGCGAATGTCGGAGGTATAGGGACATTGATAGGTACTCCCCCGAATATAATTTTTATTTCATCGGCAGAAACTCTTTATCCGGAGTATGCCGAGATAGGTTTTCTGCAGTGGATGCTGTTTGCTGTACCGGTTACAATTTTCATGATGATGGTAATCTGGCTGATATTGACAAAGTTCATTTTCAAGTTCCCGAATAGATCGCTAAAAAATGCGTACAGTACTCTGATGCAAAAACGTGAAGCCCTGGGAAACATGAAGCCCGATGAAAAGAAAGTGCTGATAGTATTCATATGTACAGCGGCGGCATGGATATTCAGAAAAAACATAGTTATAGGTGAATTCGTTATCCCCGGCTGGTCGGAACTTTTTCCCAATCCGGGGTATATAAATGATGCAACGGTTGCCATCGCAGCAGCTCTGGTGCTCTTTGTAATACCGACTGACCGAAAATTCAGTGATTTTCTCCTGACATGGAATGAGGCTCAGAAAAT
>JANQEH010000120.1 GCA_028278455.1 bacterium | reverse complement strand
GAGCTCGAAGATAAGAATTATGAACTTGAATCATACCGAGCAGAACTTAAGGATCAAAATGTCAATATTATTAGAAAATCCATAGCCCTTTCAGATGCTATGCGGCAGATTGAAGATAAAAACTACGATCTTAACAAATCTAAGAATGATCTTGAGAAATTGCTGCTGGAATTAAGTGAGAGTGAAAAGAAATTCAAAGATCTCGCAAATATGCTGCCTGAGGTTGTGTTTGAGATCGAAAAATCCGGAAAATTCACCTTCGTTAATCAGGGTGCGTTGAGATTGTTCGGTTATTCCCAGAAAGAATTATATAAAGGTATGGATGTATTTCAGGTTTTTGTTCCCGAAGATCATGACAAATTGATTGAGTTGCAGAAAGACCTGTATAGCGCGCAGAAATCTGTATCCGCTGAGCTCATGGCATTGGGGAAAGATGGCAGGACTTTTCCGGTACTTGTATATTGCAATTTGATTGTTAAGGATGGAGAAATTGAAGGAATCAGAGGCTTCGCAATTGATATGGAAATACAGAAACAGGCTGAAGAAGCACTGAGAAAAAGCGAGGAAAAGTACAGATCCTTAACAGAGAATATAAATGTGGGGATATATAGGACAACCAGCGGCCCGGAAGGCAGATTGGTAGAAGCAAATAAGGCATTAGTAAGAATGCTCGGATATAACAGCAAAGAAGAATTGATGAAAATCAAAATCGCCAATTTATATCTCGATCCGAAAAGCAGGAATTCGTTCAGCGAGGAGATTCTAATAAAAGGATCCGTATTCTACAATGAAATACAACTTAAGAAAAAAGATGGGACGATCATAATTTGCTCCGACAGTGCAGTTTCTTTTGAAGACAAAGTTACCGGAGAAAGGTATTTCGATGGAATACTTGAAGATATTACTGATCGCAAAAATGCAGAAGAAGACCTCCGGGAAAGCGAAGAAAAATACAGGGATCTTTTTGAGAACGCTAATGACCTGATCCAGAGTGTAGATCCTAACGGTTATTATATCTATGTAAATAAGAAATGGCTGGAGACACTTGGATATACAGAGGATCAGATCAGGGGACTCCGATTTACAGATGTTATCCGAAAAGACCAGCTGCCTCATTGTTATGAAATATTTAATAAAGTGTGTCAGGGTGAATCTATCGACACGGTTGAAACTGTATTCATTTCCAGTAAAGGCAATGAGATCAGTGTTGAGGGAAATATAAATGCCCAGATAAAAGACGGGATATTCATAGGGACAAGAGGTATATTCAGGGATATTACAAAGAGAAAACAGGCGGAGGAATCTCTACATGAAAGTGAAAGGTTCAGCTCGACTATTCTTAATAATTCACCTAATCCCATTATCGGCATCAATCCCGACACATCGATTAAGTTTGTAAACAGGGCTCTGGAGGACATAACCGGGTATTCCTCAAAAGAGCTTATAGGTGTTAAAGCACCCTATCCCTGGTGGTCTGAAGAATTTAAAAAAGATGTAATGAAAGAATTGCAGAAAGCTTTATTAGAAGGTGCAATGAATCTTGAACAGCAGTTCGTTAATAAAAACGGTGAGCATTTTTGGGTTGATATTAATTCTATTCCGGTATCATTAAAGGAAAAAAGGTTTTATTATCTTTCTGTTTGGACAGATATCACAAACAAAAAAAAGACAGAAGATGAAAAAAGACTCCTTCAAAAACAGCTATTAGAATCCCAGAAGATGGAATCTATTGGCAGATTAGCCGGTGGTGTAGCACATGATTTCAACAATATTCTTTCCGCAATCATGGGTTATTCTGACCTTCTCAGACAAACATTTTCAGATACTTCGAATAAAGAAGGCAAAGCTGTTGATGTTATATATCGAAGTACCCTGAGGGCGAGGACCCTTATTCGGCAGCTTCTGGGATTTTCAAGAAAAGGTAAATATAATCCCGAACCTGTTTCTTTAAACAATATTATTAAAGATTCAGTGATCGTATCCGAGAATATATTTGAGAAAAAAATAGAAATTATATACGAACTTGAAGAGAATTTAAGATTGTGTGATGCTGACAAGAACCAAATGGAACAGGTACTGACGAACCTGATTATAAACGCCAGGGATGCTATGCCTGACGGCGGAAAGATCGTTTTCAGAACTGAAAATCTGACGATCGATGAAGATATGACTAAAATATATCCCAACATGTTCGAGAAGAATGTAATAAAAGTATCGATTAGTGATACCGGTTTTGGAATACCTGAAGATTACAGGGACAAGATTTTCGAACCATTTTTTACAACCAAAGGTGTAGGCGAAGGTACAGGTCTGGGGCTTGCAACTGTATATGGGATAATTACAAATCATAATGGACACATCGAAGTTTCAAGCAGCCTCGGTAAGGGCTCAACATTTACTTTTTATCTACCTGTTTCGGAAACCTTGAAAATCCATTCTTTTGAAGAACAAAATGTAATCGTAGGAGATAAGACTATTCTTGTTGTTGATGATGAAAAAGAACTGAGATCACTTCTGTTGGAACAATTGGAATCTATAGGCTATAGTGTTATTCTGGCAAGTGACGGTTTGGAAGCAGTCAGGATTTATCAGAAAAACAAAGATGACATTGATCTCATTCTCCTGGATATGATTATGCCCGGTTTAGACGGTAAAGACACCTTTCTGGCACTCAAAAAAATCGATCCTGAAGTAAAGGTTTTACTATTAAGCGGTTACAGTCAGGATGAAAGGGCAATTGAGATATTAACTGTCGGTGTAATAGATTTTATACAGAAACCTATTGAATTATCTCAACTTTCAAAGGTTATAAACGATGCTTTAAAAACTTAAACGAGAAATTCAGATCAGGATTTATCCAGATTTTCTGGTATACTATGATATTCTTATAATTGTCTGCCACTATACTTTTATTTCAAATGCCGCATTAACTACTACCGGAATATATTAAAATATATATAAAATATTTAAGCTCAATACAGAATTTCTTTAGGAGTAAATGGGGTATTCAGGTACTTACTTAACGGATGTTAAAGAATACAGCTCTCCACCACTGACCGAAGCCGCAAAAAATATTGTTAACAAAACTGGTTATGAATAGCGTTAATTCTTCCAGTCCTCGAAATCCGAACATTCCGAATCCTGGTACCGGATACACCAGAAACCATGGAAAGATACAAGTAGCAATACCGAAAACAAGTGCAAACAGAACAGATCCGGGTAGAATATCCAGCCAACCGGCGGCAAGAATATAAATTACAGCTAGCATAACTCCAATAAGGTAGTGCCCTGTAAGGGCAGCCATTTTTTCACCTGCTTATCCTGGAGCAGCATCGATATTCCGGTGAAGAAACCGGCCCTTGAAAATTCCGGGAAACCAGCGGCCAATCCATATCCCTTTTGCGCCGGCGGTAAGACCGGTCCTACGGGAAATACTCCCCAAAACATCCATCTTTACTTCGCTTGAACACCAATAACAGAACCATAAAAAATCGTTTTTGCTATCTCATCCCACATAGAACATACCCGGATAAATTATTTAATTATTTATGAAATAACCTGAATCGTAATAATCATATACTGAAATTATTCTTTTTTACCCCGGGGAATTATACTCGATACCATAAGCCCAAATCCTATTCCTGCAATGATACAACCAATAAATGCCAGAGTATTTTCTCGTAAAAAGAAGAATCCTACACCTATACCCATCATAACACCTCCACCGATTGCCAGTGATCCTTTATCGTCATTCATTTCTGTTTTTCCCATTATTCTATACCCTTCTATTAAATTATTACTATTTTTTCACCTCAATCGCGATTTCCATCGATCCTGGATCAAATTCTTTGCCGGCAACATCCGAGTAAACAGCCTCTACACTGAATCCATTTTCCTCAAACTCATTGACAAGAGTTTCCTTCGTGAAACACTGCAGCCAGTTGTATACTACACGTTCTCTCGATTCTTCAATAATAGTATACTTATCAAGAAGAATCTTCTCATTCTCATATTTGAATGTATTTACATAGCAATAATAATCATCAGGGGACCAGAATCCGTTCAGTTGATTCAACTCATAGATCGCTGCCTCTTTCCTTGAATTGAAATGATTTATCGAGTGAACATCCAGCAATACCGTTCCACCGGGTTTTAGTAGTTTTTGGAATTTAGCAAGAAGTATTTTTCTCTGCTTTGGGCTCAGTGCGCTGAAATCACACATAATCATAATGATCAGATCAAATTTGTTATCCGTCTCAAAATCCAGATAATTTGCCTGAATATAATCTATTTTCAAACCTTTTTGCTCCGCAAAATTTTTTGCAAACTCAAGGGAATTTAAAGAGAAATCGATCCCGGTTACCTGTGCACTTTTTTCGGCTAAACGATGAGCATATAATCCCGGACCGCATCCAAAATCTGCTACCCTTGCCTCTTTATTAATTTCAAAATGTGAAACGATCCAATCGACTGATCTTTCAATGAAATCCCTATTTCGGGATGAGAGATCAACAGATTCATTCAAATGGTATTCAAGCATCTGTTGCGCCGTGTGCTCATTTGTCCAGAGCTCTTCAGCAGTATAATACTGAAATGGTTCCGGACGTTTATTGATCTCTTTTAATTTTTTAAACATCTTCTCTCCGCGGTTATTAATTTCTATATACTCTATCCATATAAAACTTTCCAGCAAATGCTTTCGTCGATAATCCAACTCAGTCAAAAGCACTTATATCCACAAGTCTATATTAAATCCATTAAAAAATATATTCTCCAAAAAGATGTATTTCAAGTACTATTATTTTTTGTCAGGGTTGATTTCTAAGCAGATTGCACTCGAGATGATTCTAATCTGACTTTTGGTTGCCATACATTGAATAAATCGAATATTATGTATGACTGATAATATGATTAAGCGTAAAACATATCGAAATTGCAGGTCTATTGAACAGAGATTTCACTCAAAATCAGTAAATGTTAAATATAAATGAAATTACATGTAGAATAGAAGTGGAGAATTACGGAACCTGTATCAATTCCTAATTATGAGAAAGAAACTGTTATTCTCGTATTTGAAGCGGGATCTGTGTATCTCCTATTGTCTCTATCCTGAAATCCTCATGCCCGGGATTTCGAATTATTAGTCAAGGTTATTTGGTATATTAATTGAGCCCGGCAAAAATAACAGCTAATAGGACGGCCTACGTAAGCTCTAATGTCAAACTGCATAACAATACATTAGGTTAAATAATGCTTTTGCCGGCACGAATCACCATGTTCATAATTTACTTCAACTTACTTATATCTGCTATCGGAAAACGCCTAAATGTTCAATGATATATTGTCGTCTCTTCCTGACGTAATCGAGCAGATCATTAATCTCTTCATCGAGAATATTACCTCTTGATGAAATTACCGGATCGTCATAATAATCTTCCATTATTTTTAATGTAATTTTCTCCGTTCTTAACTGTATCTCAGATTCAGTAAAGACAGAATCCATCAGATCTTCGAGAATTTCAATATACCGGTTTTTATATGCTGGGATCCCAAGCAGCCTCATGATCAACCTGTTCTCTCTGCCTCCATATGCGGAATTCAGAGCCATATCGTCATAATCATTAACCAGTCCAAAAGTCCCGTCAAGATCCCAGGGAATGAATTCAAACTTACCTGTAATCGGATTGTTGAAAAAGTGAAAATTATGCTCAAAACCGTCAGAATTTGTGATGAGCACCGATACAGCTGTATATTTAAGCGCATTTTCAACATCCAGGCATTCTTCGATTTTTCCAGGGAAGAGCGAATCAGGTACAGTATCAATAATATAGATCAGATCTTCAAGATCGCTGAAATTATCATTCTCGTTTGTTTTTTTATCGAATCCCGATCTGACATTGTATCCTCCTTCAAATGAGAATTTCGCCCGGTTTCTCGATCCCTCGTAAAGATTTCCGATCGGCAGTTCCCTGTTTATCAGAAACCATTCATCAAGCGGCTCAAGCTGAACAAATATACCTTTAAATTCGTTATTTATTTTAACTCCCACAAATTCATATCTGGATGTTTTAAGTCCTGCGTCTTTAAATAGTCCAAGCGAAAGAACATACCGCATCAGTGTTGGATCTCTCATCTGTGATGTCAGGATAATTTTATCCGATTGAAAGGGAGACAAAACACCTTCAGGAAAATTGATCTTGTATGACTTTTTGTAGAAGGTCATCGAGAGATTACCCTGCACCCTGATACCCGCATCGTATTCCCCGTTGTCATATGCATACACGCAGTCAGCATACTTTTTATTATAATAACTGTTTATTAGGGAGGTATACTCATCATGACCTATCTTCAAATTGACAACAGGAAGTGAAATTTCAGGCACCGGTTCAGGTGAACCGGTTATATCAGCACATCCCTCAAAAACGGTTAATGAGAAAGCAAGTAAGATTATGATATATTTGTTTTTCACCATCTTAGCTGTACCTTGCAGGACACACAACTGTCTGTCATATAGTATTTATCTTTAGTCACGCTGTTATTTGACAGTACAAGATCTCCGTTGATCATGAAACGGACTTTAGGAGCTGAATAAATATTCACTCCGATCAGAGTTTGGAGACGATGCACATCAAATTGGTCAACATCGGGAGCAAGAAAGCAGAACAACATTACAGGTTCAACTGATTTAATATATGTACTATTAAATAAATGCTCTGTTTTTATCAGAGTACGGTATCCAAAAAATCTTACATTATTCCCACTATCTGAAATACTGCGGTACTCCGTTTCTATAGGATCCTCTCCATAAAAAAATTCGTTTTCCCAGTATAGATATCTGAATTCATTTCCTGCATCCAGACTTAATGCAAAATGGTTTCGCTTAAATCCTTTTGTTGAGATACGGTAGATTCCACCGATGCTCACTCTGTCGAATATTGAGTAATTCTGTTTTGTGATGCGTCCAAGAAAATATATCTTCTGATTTTCATTATAAAAAGTACCTATTCGATAAGAGATCGCATTCTCATTTTCACCGGAATCATGAGATATCTCAACACCCTCACCCCTTACTACATAACCGAAATAAGCCATGTAACGGTTAATTATGCTTTCATTTATAGTATGGAGTTCTTCGTGGTTTACAGTCTCCTCAAGCCCGAAGCGTTTTTTTATGAATCCGAATTTAATCCGTGTTGGTTTTGAATCGGATAACCTTATGTAGAGTCCTTTTATCTTAACGTCGTTACTATTTGAGGATGTCCTGATATCAA
Source organism: bacterium (assembly GCA_028278455.1). Classification (GTDB taxonomy): domain Bacteria; phylum SM23-31; class SM23-31; order SM23-31; family SM23-31; genus JANQEH01. Next base: position 8,300 of record JANQEH010000120.1, on the reverse strand, counting down.
GCTCGCCTTTTATATCGTTCTCAGTATAGATCTTATATTCGACTTTACCTTTATTAAGAATTCTAACCTGGGTATCATTATGTATATATCCGAAACCGGTTGAAATATAACCGTCGTATTTTATCTTTGTCTGAGCAAAGCTGCCGGTGCTGACAGAACAATAGACTGATATCAAAATCAGGAATATCCATTTCTTTTGTTTTACCATTAGTTTTATCATGAGGTTTGCCTTACTTAATATTTTTGAAATCAAATTTCCCAAAATCTGTTTTCCATAAAAACGCAATATAGATCATCATGATAATCAAAGTAATTATTGCCACATCAAAGAGCATCAATCCGCATGACATTCCGATAACTATGGAAAGAAAGATGAAAGCAGTATCTTTAGGATTCTTAACCGGTGTTCTGAATCTTATTATCGATACTGCTCCAATCAGCCCGATAGATCTTGCAAGATTATTACCAATTATAAGCATAACAGCTGATACGATGACACTTATTAACACAAAGGTCTGGATTAAAGACTGATCGTAACCTTCATGCTTATGCATCTTCATGTATATCCATCCGACCGGTATGGATAATATCCCGGAAAGAAAAAGAGTAAACATAATTTTCCAGATGCTGATCGAATTGGCGTCAAATGTCTCGGGATTTAACAGATTACTTATTTCATTCATGATTTATCACCTCTTCTTCTTTCGTTTTCAGGATCCTTTCAATACTGTTGGTTTCGGCATAAACTGTTTCAATTCCTGTACAGTATTTTGAGAATCTCTGTCTTTTAAGACCGTACTCCTTCAAAAGCCAGGAAAGCCAGTATGGCCGCGTCCCAAAGGATTTCGTTTCCATTATAATTTTGTCCCCGGTGAAATCATAGATTTCTTCTGAAACCTTACCAAGTGTGGTCCTGATGCCGAAGGAAAGACTGTCATCAAATGTGATCCTTACATTTTTTTCACTGTTTTCGTAAGCCTGTCTGTGGTATGCCACTTGAAGTACCGGATGCATTTTGAAATTAAACAGCTTTTCCTGAATTTCATGATAGATAGATGCTAGCATTTTCATGTCCATTCTATTGTAATCCAAAAGTTTTTTGAAATCTATCTCATTTGCGATAAGACTATCAGACCATTTCTCCTTTATCCTGAACCTGCGCTTATGGTTGATACCGTTTATTTTTTCTTTTATTTCTACAAAACACCTTTTATAGTAATCGACTCCATTGCCGTATTGCCTGATTCTGATTTTAAATCTTGCCTTTTCCCTGTTTTTGTGTTCCACAAAACATTTGAAATCATCAGAATCGAAATATGTTGAACGTATGTATGTTTCCTCATTCCCTTTTCGGAATTTCCTGCGATACAGCATCTCATCGAGCTTCTGCATTATTTCAACAGCTGAATCCTTATCAACGAGATACTTTCGCTCTTTTCTTTTGAATGTACTGGTCATTTCCATTATTGCCTCCTTCCATATTATGCCAATACTAATAATCCATCCCAGAATCTATCTATCGCTTTATCAAGCTCTGTGTTTTCGGGATCGAAATACATCTGAAAGCATATTCCATCGAGAAATGCAATTATTGTATTAGCCAGAATCCTGTAATCCGCTTCATCTGCAGACATATTAGAGAAATGCTTCTGCAGCAATCCGGTTACACTCTCTCTTATATGTTTGTAGACAGGGATTATAAGTTCCTGGAACTGAGTATTTTCCCTCAGATATAATCCTGCATCGAACAATAACCGCATGTGGTTTCCGGACTTTCTATAAAGATTTTTACATCTATGTTTCCAAATTTCTATTGATTCACCCTTGACCGTATCCTCAGCAACCATGTTTTCAAACTCATCTAACAAAATCTCTATATGACCGTTTACTGTCTGAATCAGGAAATCATCCTTGCTTTTGAAATAATCGTAAACGTTTCCTTTCGATATACCTGCTTTTCGGGCTATCTCCCTGGCTGATACCTTTTTATACCCCTTAGATATGAACAACTCACGTGCTGAAGTGATTATATCCTGCCGCTTTGCTTCTTTGTCTTCTATTCTCATAGGATCACCTCTTTGATCGTTTAAAGATGCACTTATTCTTCATCTTTGAAGTTATTTATCCATTACTTGTTCAGCGTTTTTCCTTACCCATGCTTCAGCATTATCGAGATTTTCAAAAACCTTGATAGGAAAATTTGCATTGTCTATAATTTTATTGCCGAACTTTTCGCTTAGCTCATGTGTCATAACGACAGCAAGTCTTTTCAAGGGAGAATCTTTAAGGAAAAATATTTGCGTTACAAGCTGGTATTGTTCAGCAATATGTATATCCCAGTTTATATTTCCTGCATCTATAATGATCGAATACCACTTCTTTTCGGTGCAGTCATCAATCAACTTCATATATTCCGCTTTTACATAGTTGCTTGTACATTCAATGTCAACAATCAGGTATTCGCCTTTGTCGAGATACTTAAATTTTATGGACATGATCTTTCTCCTTCATTTCCTGTTCCCTGTTTTTAACTGAACCAGGTATAAATTCTATAATATTTGTCTCGTAAACATTATTTAGAGATTATTCCGAACTTATTATACATACTCACATGTTTTTTTATAGTCAAAAAATATACATTCGTGTCTGTATATATATTATCAAAAATTTTTAAGGAGTTAATGCAGCCTGAAAAATCGACGCAAGATTGTCAACATTCAGATCATCCACACTGAAACCCATTTTCTTTTCCTGGGCCAGATTGATTATACCTTCAATAAGACACATCATCATCATCATTATATCGTGAGGCGAAAAATCTCTGTTTATTTCATTCTGTTTCTGCGCTTTTTCTATAAGAGTCTTAAGCAGCTCACTGAAATAACACTGCCTGTTTTCATGGAATTTCAGAAGCTGATCGAATATTTCCGGTTGAGTATAATAATAATTCGACAGCAGACCAAAAGCATGAAAACTTTTATCCTCAAGCATCTTTTTTGCAACACGCTTGAAAATATTTACAATTTTGTCTGATGCTTTTCCTTCCTGGTTCAGTTCACTTTCAACTATTTGATATATATCCTCCGATTTCTCTTTAATCATCGATATAACAAGGTCGTCTTTGTTCTTGAAATGCCAGTAGATCGCACCACGTGTAACACCCGATTCCGCGGCGATATCTGCCAGACGTGTTGCCTCATAACCTTTTTCACCAAACATCCTGAGCGCTGTATCCAGCAGTTGCTGTCTTGTTATTTCTGCTTCTTCTTTAGTGCGTCTCATAATGCCACCTTTTATTATACCTACATGTACGTATGTAAATATAACAAAGTTCCCCAAAATATCAAGTATTTTCTGACTTTTTTTATTCCTGACATTTTCAACTCACTATTCTAAAATCATCAAACCGTTATTAATATTACTCTGATCTGCGTATTTTCCGCTATGTACAATGGATGCAGTTTTATCTGAGACTATTAAATGCATCCATAATTAAAGACAATTTCGGAGTTTTGATAATTAGACTTATATTTCCATGTGAAACACTAATCCGGACTATTTACTCAATTGAGGGTGATGCAGGTCCCGCAATATACTATTCGGGAAACCTGCGCTCTCCTTATCATAATCCACTGAGCCGTATTTGTAGTAATCTTTCGCAAAGACAATAGATTGCAGCGTGGCTTCCGCTAAGTTCTTTCATTGAATTTCTTTACAAGGTTGACATAATTCCATTGATTTTTATATCAATACAGGTACGAGTTGTTACATTTTCAATAATATTTCTACTTCATTTTTATTATTGGTCTAGAAAGTCAATAAAAGACAGTTAAAACTTAAAATCGAAATTAAACGCAAAATCAAACCTGTCATAATCATTCATGAAACCGTAATTTTCTTTATATTTGTCTATAGAAAAACTTGTATACTTCAACGCTATTGAAAAAGTATCTCTTACATAATAGTCTAACTGGTTCCGGTTAATAATATTTCTGACAGATTCTGGAAAAATGGTAACATGGCTGATTCTAAGCTTATCATTGTAATAACTATTCGACCATGACACTAATCCGAAATATGTATTTCGTCCAACAGCAAGAGGTTCTTGTTTTTCCATCGGGATTGTAGCGCCAATTTCAAAAACATACATTCCACCTTTACCCCTGTTATAATCGATACCAAATGAAGCTTCCGCTTGATGCTCACGCAAATATCCGGTTAATGATTTAAAAGATGAGGTTTGTAATGGTCTATTAAAATTAAATGCTGTCTCGAACTTCAGCAGAAACGGTTCAACTGCAATGTTTACTGCGCAACCGGCGGACCAGAATGGTTTATATAGTTTATAAATATCCAGGATACCGCTGCCTTCGGAAATGCTCCCCCTAATCAGCGGTATCCTATTATTGAAACATCCTGAATATACTGAAACCTGACCTTTTGAAAAGTATTTTGTGATAAGCAACCGTCCTTCAGGCTCCCGTTCGTTACTGGATTTATACAGCTCTCTTCCAGCGATTAGTGCGTAAGGATGATCCAAATCTGTAATACGATCATAAGATGGGTACGGAATAATACTAAGTCCTCCGTAAATTTCTTCACCGAAATACTCAAGTCTTAACAAATTCTGACCGAGTTTGAATTCCTCAGGATCGGCAAAAAAGTAATCCGTACGGTTCAATGATGAAACCTTGTCAATAACCATAAGCATGTCCATAACACCAGAATCGTCAATCATCTTCCCCGCCGATACAGTAACGCTTCCAAAGGCCCTCTTCCAATAAAGCTCACGGAAAATGAACTCAATCTCGTATTCATTTCGTGTTTCTTTAGGATCTTTTTCAATTCTGTAGGACCCATTATAGCGTTCAATTCCTTCGAAGTAAAACTGTCCCGCTCTTCCGGTATAATCAATAACCAGATTCAAAGCAGGGCCAAGCTGAATCCACCTGTCCGGATTGCCGATCTGCCTGCCCCCTTCAAAGCTCAATCTTCCTGATACTGGCAGATTGATTCTTCCACCATTATTTATCTCACCAAAATCAAAATTCTCCTGTGCGGTCAAACTCTGTGAATATAGCGAATGCAAAAAAAATATCATTATAATAGATACGTATTTAATCAGTCTTATTATTCTCATTATCAACTCATTAATATTAACCGAAATTCCTGATCTCACAATCAAATCGTGGTTATTGGTTCCCATTATTTAGCCAAGCTTCTGATTACCCTCAACTTCGACTCCCGGTAGGATGTATCTTTTAAAGCCCTCAGCCCGACAAGTTCTTGCTCGATTGGAATATTTACAGCAAGCATCAAGATCTTTTCCATAGTCATGCGCTTCGTATCGTGGTTAATAACTACTCTCACCTTGTTCAAAAATACTCCATCAATGTTAACTATATCCCTGCAGTAAAAAGTTTTTACAAGTCTGTCCCTTTTGTCATACATCTCTCTTTTTATTGCAATCCTGGTTTCCTGATCAATCCAGAATATCTCCTTACCATATGATGTTTTCTGATGATATTTCGCAGTAGGATATGCTGCAATTTTGTCGCAGAGTCTTTTGTCAATCTCCTCCGAATCCTCATACGAATACGTATAGTTAGAGACATGAGTTTTCTCGATATCCTCGTAAGAAATTTCCGAACCAAAAACAGATCCGTCGCGAGGACTATTCTCACTCTGTGAGACGATCCGCTTTAGCTTTTTCATAGCAGGAAAATACATCCACTGGTCAGAGACTTTGCCTTCCTCATCGTAGTCCTTCTGAAGAAATGCCATGTTCTTCTCGGCAGGAGGATCGTTTATAATCCCCAAGGAAATCGTATCTTCCAGATCTTTACCTACGTCGATTCTCAAGGTTTCGATGCTCTTCTTTACCGGATTTGAACTCCTCACACGTACTCCGTTCTTTATTCTGAACTGGCAGGTAACAAGCTGTACCTGAGTATAGACTTTCCTGCCGTCATCACGGTCGATCATCAGTGATGCAATTTCCCGTGCCTTCTCCGGTTCATTTATTCTATCTTGAGCGATAATATCATCATTACCGGTTATAAGCAAGACAAACAGGATGATATAAATCGTTAAATACATACAACCTCCTTCAATAACTATATTACTTATTCCTGAATAAGGAAAAGTAAACAGATTAATTCATTACTGTACACCTAAGATCTACCTGCTTTATAAGCCCATTTCCCCGTTTTCTCAATGTCAATATACAATTCTAATGGATTCTATGAGACCTCTTTTCCTTGTTATTGCCTCTGAAATAATCCTCGATCATTTGAGTTACTCCGCCTCCACCCCCGGCAGATGATTTCATCGCCTTTATAGCAGTATTCCCTTTTTCTGTTAGTGCCGTCATTGTCGGAAACCAGGTAACGGTGCTTGTTCCGTTTCCATTATCTGTCACGGTTATTTTACATTGAATTAGAAGGTCTTCAGAATAACGGACAAATTCGATGAATTCATTCTCCTTAAAATTCGTAAATGTCCAAATTCCTGCACCCATTGAGTTGCCGGTATCTGTCGTAAATACAACATTATCTTCCGCATACCCGGATGTTGTATAGATCAGGCGGCAATCCCACCCTGGAATCCAGTCTGCTTCACGTGTCGGACATAGAAGGGGAAACAATACATCCACTGTTGTATGGTAGGTTCCTGAAAACTGTCTGTCAAAACGCAGCATTTTATCTTCAGAATCACGAAAACGCCTGTATAACTTATCAGAAGCCTCTGTACTCATATCAGTGTGGTTAAGATATTTATTGATTATCATATGAGCATTTTTTTGTGTCGATTCCGGATTATCCATTTTCTCGATTACCCGGTTACCGTTTTCATTCAGGGCAGTGTGTGTTAAGTACCAGGTACCGGTAACGGTGCCGTCTTTGTTGTCTGCAACCGTAATGAACATGTTAGTCAGGTAATCCTTTCGGAAAAGTGTCAGATCTATATAATCATTCCTCTTGTAGCCCGAGAACACCCATACAACCTTTCCATTATGATCCCCGGAATCTGTTGTAAATATGCATTTATCCTCCGCATAGCCTGATTCAGTATATATCAGCTTACAGTCCCACCCAGGAATCCAATCTGCTTCGCGGGTGGGACAAAGAAGCTGAAAAAACTTGTCAACCGTTGTCTTGACTGTTACTGAAAAGGAATCTGAGGAACGCTTAAACTTGATTTTCTCCTGATTAAATCTCTCAACAATTCTCCCTGATCTGGTCTGGTCAAGATCCCTGGCTTTAACTGCCAGGCTTCTTGAACAACCTGAATGAAAAAAAAGAACTGCAGCAAAAAGTGTAAGAAGTATAGGCAGTGAAAATAAAGATCTCATAATTTACTCCTATGTTTCAAGTTTACTGTTGGTGTCGGTTGATATTCTCGTATCACTGCTCCCAAATGAGAACAGAGCGGGAAGTAAAACAAGGTCTGAAAGGAGTGCGGTTAATACCGCAACCGAACTCAGGAATCCGAAATAAGCGAATCCTTTATTAACGCAGATAAGAAATACAAGGTATCCGACTGCAAGTACCAGAGATGTGAATATGATCGCCTGCCCAGCTTCGCGTATTGCCATCGTTATTGCTGTCGAAACACAATTATTCTTCCTTTTCTCAAGGTGGTAATGCGTTACAAAATGAATAGTATCATCTACTGATATTCCGATTATTATCGGAACAACAAGCAATGTATGAACATCCAGCGGTATCCCTAACCATCCCATCAATCCGAATACAGTCAGTATCGGAAATATATTTGGGAAAATAGCTATTAAACCATCACGCAGGTTTCCCAGAAAAATCAGGAGCATTACTGAAATAACTATCAGACAGATTCCGAAACTTTGTATCTGTGACCAACTTATTAAATCCATGAGCCGTAGAAACATCGGAATCTGCCCGGTTGATTCAAACCTGGCTTCAGGGTATCTCTCATTAATTATGCTGAAATGTTCTCCAGCAAGATTATTCACTTCTTTCATAAATGCGAGACCCTCCTGAGAGCCAAGCATCTTTGTATTAACAGTGATACGTGCAGCCCTGTAATCGTCTGAAACCAGTAAACGGCGATCTTTTGGATTTGCACTTCCGAAAAGAAACAACGTCTGTGCAAGTTCTTCGGGATCCTCAGGTATGATGTACATCTCCTGACGGTTCTCGTTAAGTACTCTGTAAGAATCCTTTGTGACGTTTGCCAGTGATATGGTTTTATATACAATTTTCGGAAAACTCTGTTCCAGACGCCGCTGGAAAATATCAACAGACTTTAGCACCAGAGGA
>JANQEH010000113.1 GCA_028278455.1 bacterium | reverse complement strand
GATGAGTATTTGGTACTGGACCTCATTGTAACAACAAAGAATTTCAACCTTGTGAATAATAATAATTCATCTTTACAGCTTAAGATTTATAATATATTTGACAAGAAATATATGTACCCGGGATTCAGAAATTTTGATATCCCCGGTTTCGAACGAACTTATATGTTCAGTATCAGGCAATCGTTTTAATAAAAAATCAATTTCAATCAGAGTAGATTAATATAATGGCGAAAAAAACATTGCTCAAATATAGTACGCTAATTACACTTATTTTAGTGGTAATTTCCGCTTGCAGTTCTCTGGAGGTAGATCTTGCAGAGATTGAATACAATGATCCGGTCAGGATTGGCGTACTGCTGCCCCTGTCAATTGAAAGAGCAGGCGAAGAGAGTGCTTATCTTGCTACTGTTTTTGCAGCAGAAGAGATTAACAGCCAGGGCGGTGTTCTCGGAAGAGACATAGAAATAGTTGTGCGCGACGATGCTGCCTCGGAGACACGGGGAGTACGAGAAGCGCAACAACTTTTTGAAGAAGGTATCGATATCATTGTCGGACCTGCGTGGTCGAGTGTTACCCTTGCTGTGACAAACCAGGTCACTATCCCGAATGGAATGCTTCTCATATCACACAGCGCAACCAGTCCCAGAATTACCCAACTTGATGATAATGGTCTGGTATGGAGACTTCCTCCATCGGATTCGTTTCAGGGAAGACTCGGCGCTGAATATGTGTGTAACAACCTGAATAAAAAGACTGTCGGAATTTTATATTCATCGAGCGCCTGGGCTACTGACCTGGCTGCAGAATTCAAAAAAACATTCGAAGAGTGTGCAGGAGAAAATTCTGTTGTGAGTTTTGTGACATATCCTGAAGGGCAGGATTGGACAATATATGATTTTGAGCCTCATCTTGATGAACTGTTTCAGAACCGTCCGGAAGCAATCTATCTGGTCTCCTACAGTAAAGATGGTGCAAAAATAACAAATGATATTTATTACGGGGATTACCTGTCAGATAGTTATATGCCATCGTTTTTTTCGAATGACGGTCCGTATGGATTTGATTTTCTGGTTAACGGTCACCCTGAAATTCTTAATGGAATGAGAGGTACACAACCGGCCGGTGATCTTGATGATCCGAATTATCAACTTTTTATTAATAATTACGTAAACAGATTTGGATTCAGGCCTGAACCGTTCAGTGAACAGATTTATGATGCAATATATCTTATTGCTTATGCTGGACTGAGCGCAGGATCATTTGAACCTGATGCAATAGCCTCGCAACTACGAAATGTTTCAGGCTATAGCCAGGGAGTACCTTATTCCGAGATAAATGTGAATGAATTTTTGCGTGGGAAGGAATTGATTGAGGAAGGAAGCGATATTGACTACAATGGCGCTTCCGGAGAGATCAACTTTGATGAGAACGGTGATCCGGGATGCGGTCTGTATGTTATCTGGAAAATAGAAAACGGCAATTATGTTATCGAAAGCACTGTAAAGTTTTAATCACAGAATATGAGTAGCAACATTCGGAAATATATACAGTTTCTGCTAACTGCCTGCTATATATGCATGACGCAAGGCGTGTGCGGTGCACAGCAATTAGGCACTGATACAGAAACCGAGTATCTGGTCAAGTCAGCATATATATATAAATTGTGCAAATTTGCGGAATGGCCTGAATCTGACAATTCCGGGCAACCGTTTGTTATATGTGTTCTCGGGAATTTACCCTCCGGAGGAGAAATTGCCATACCGGAGGATCGGAAGATTCAAAACAGGGATGTGGTTGTTCGTAAAATATCGAATATTGAAGAGATAGATGCAGCTGAAGCAGTGTTTATCTGTTCAGGTGAAGAATCAAGGCTGAATTCTATCCTGTCTTTTCTGCAAAATAAACCGATTCTTTCATTTGGGGATTCTGATGGTTTTGCAGAAAAGGGAGTGATTTTTAATTTTTATATACATGAAGGTACAGTTCAACTTGAAATAAATCATGATTCAGCTTTAAACTCACTGGTGAAACTTCATTCAAGCCTGTTTACGCTTGGAAGGATCATAAGAAGTCAGTAATAAATAGTATAGTATAATATGGACATTAGAAACGATGTTTGAATTCTATAAAAATCTTTCGATACGAAGAAAATATACGCTTATTGTACAAACTGCTGTAGTGATTTCAACGATTATTGCTTTATTCGTTCTGGGGCTGAGAAGTATTCAGACATTCAGGGCCAATATGATAACCAGAATGGAGTCGACTGCCAGAGTCGTTGGTACCAATGCTGCCGTTTCTATTGAATTTGAGAACAGAGAACAGGCCGTTACAATTTTATCAAGTCTGGAAAACATTCCTGAAGTGGTGGGTGCAGTTATTCATGATATTAACGATAATGAATTTGCCTCTTACAGCAGAGTTGAGAACGTGCCTTTTTCGAAATTCAGAAACCTGACTGATGAAGTAGAATTCGAAGGGGAATACTTTTTCCTGTCAAGTCCTATCAATTATCTAGATGAAAAATACGGTACTCTGTATATTGTAGCGTCAACAAAAAATCTGGGTGATCAAATTTATGAATACATTGTTTTCGCACTGATTGTCCTCGTAGTAATTATCATTGTTACCGCTCTGCTGGGTGAATCACTTACAAAGCATATAACAACACCAATTGTTCATCTCTCAGATACTGCGGCAACCATTCCTGACAGCGATGATTATTCAATACGCGTTAAGAAAGAATATAACGATGAGATTGGTACACTATATGATAGTTTTAATAATATGTTGGATCAGATTGCAGTGAAGAACTCGAGAATACGGGGGTTGAATGAAAGCCTCCGGAATTCCGAAAAGAAGTATCGAAGTATATTTGAAAATGCTACAGAGGGAGTGTTTCAATCAACTGCTGAAGGTAAATTTCTGACAGTTAATCCTGCATTTGCCGGTATATTGGGATATGATTCACCGGAGGACTTTCTTAAATATGTAACTGATCTCAAAATTCAGTTTTATGTTGACCCGGCGAAACGGAAAGAGTTTTTGAAGACGATAAACGAGACTGGTGGAATTAAGGAGTTTGAGTACAAAGTTTTCAAAAAAGATGGAAGCGAGACTTATGTTTCGGAGAATGCCCATTCTGTGAAAGATGAAAAGGGGAATCTACTATATTATGAAGGAACGATTGTTGATATATCACAGAAGAAACGTATAGAAGAATACAAGATCGCGAAGGAAGTAGCTGAAGAAGCGAACAGGGCCAAAAGTGAATTCCTGGCAAACATGAGCCATGAACTCAGAACCCCGCTTACGGCTATAATCGGTTTTTCCGAAGTGTTGGATGCTGAATCATTTGGAGCACTGAACGAATCGCAGAAACAATATGTAAAGGATATTCATGAAAGCGGGATACATCTGCTTGGGCTAATCAGTGATATACTCGACCTGGCGATAATTGAGTCAGGAAGGATCGAACTGAATATGTCAAGTATCCGGCTTTCGGATATGCTTGAACAAAGTCTTATCATGATTAAGGATAAATGCCTCAATAATGAAATTTCACTCGAGCTTAAAATTGCAGATAGTCTTTCGGAGCTTGAATTAACAATTGATGAACGTAAGATTAAACAGGTCCTTTACAATCTGCTTTCGAATGCCGCCAAGTTTACACCGGATGGTGGAGCTATACGGATCGAGGCTGATAAGAATGATACAATGATACATGTGAAAGTTTCAGACACAGGGATTGGTCTTGCTCCGGAGAGCCAGGAAAAGATTTTTGAAGAATTTTACCAGGTTGAAGGTGGAATTACAGATAAAACTCCCGGCACCGGCCTTGGCCTTCCATTAAGCAGAAGAATTATTGAATTGCACGGCGGCTCAATAACTTCCAGCAGTGAAGGGCTGGGTAAAGGAAGCTGTTTCACGTTCACCCTTCCTGTATGAGATAGAGTAAATTGTCAGAACAGATTGTAAAATAAATTTGAGGATTTGCTTAATGTCAGGGCAAAACAAATCAGTACTTATTGTTGAGGACAATGAAAAGACCATGAGATTGGTCAGGGATGTACTGAATGCTTCAGGTTACAGTACATATTGTGCTCTTAATGGTAAGGAAGGTATAGAGATTGCATTGGAGAAACTTCCTGATTTGATAATTATGGATATTCAGATGCCGGTAATGGGTGGTATTGAAGCTACGAAAATACTTAAAGAAACAAACGTTACAAAGAAGATACCGGTAATAGCTTTAACATCGTATGCTATGAAGGGTGACCGTGAAAAACTGATGAACGAAGGATTTGACGGTTATCTTTCAAAACCATTCAATATGGAAGAGTTTCTCAACATTGTATCGGTTAATTTCGGATGACCGGTGTTCGCGTTCACAATAAACTTATCGTGAGGCTAAATAAATGGATGACAAAGTAGTTGTTCTTGTCGTAGATGACGAACCGAAGAATGTTCGTCTTCTGCAGGCGATGCTTTTACCTGTAGGTTATGACATTCTAACTGCAACTAACGGCGTTGAAGCTCTTGAATCTGTAAATAAAACAAAACCTGACCTGATCCTACTTGATATCATGATGCCGAAGATGGATGGATATAAAGTTTGTGAGCATATTAACTCCGATGAAGATCTGAAAGATATTCCAATAATCTTTTTGACTGCAAAAGCTGATGTTAAGGATATAGTAAAAGGCTTTGATGTCGGAGCTGTTGATTATGTTACGAAGCCGTTTAAACAGGCTGAACTGGTTGCCAGAGTAAAAACGCATGTCGGATTCAAACTGGCAAAGGATAAGATAATTGATCTTAATAGAGAATTAAGCTTTGCAAATGATCAGCTTCAGGAATGGAATGTGAATCTTGAAGGTAAACTCGATGCCCGTACGAAAGAGATTCATGAAATAAATAAGGCTCTTTTACGAAAAAACAAGATTTTGGAATGTAGAGACCGAATTTCGGAGTTCCTGATATCCTATAAACCTTATGATGAGACTATTCATTTCATTTTATCCGAATTGCTGAATCTGATGCAACTCAATAATTGTATCGTTTATACTGAAACAGATAATGGAGAATTTAAATCGAATTTCGGGCTTGCTGCTGACAATACCGAATCTCCCTTTGAAGAAACTGATCTGGAAAAATATCCTTTGTTACCCGGATTGAGCAATGATCAGAAAAGTGCGTTGTCGACAGGAAAAGACAGGAGAATCAAGGATGTTAATGACTATTCGAAACTAATTCCTTTAATGAAATCTGACAATCATCTTGGGTATCTTTTGCTTGATAATACTGCAAACAGGAAAGAGATAAATAGTGAGGATGTTGACATTGCGGTGGATTTCTCCAATTTACTTGGTCTTGTATTAAATGATCACAAAGTCAGAGGTTCAATTGAAAACCTTGAAGACACAGTCGAAGTTTTTCTCGAAAACATACAGAATGATAATTAAAGCAGATGACAATTATGAATAATTATAATTTGCAGCAAACAAGTGAAACCATTGAAGGATTCGATTTTTCGAAACTTGATATGGTTTTATCGGAGGAATTGTCAGAAAAGGATTCTTCCGCAGAGCTGGCCGAACTGCAGCAGAACGTTATCATACTGGATGTCCCGTCTCTTAAGTCCGGAGTAGGGAAAGCCTGCAGTCTTTTTGGTACAGCAAAGAATGAGATTGAATACAGAATACTGCGAGAATATGAGGAAAGTCCTGATCCTAACAGAAAATTCCGGATTGAGTTTCGAAAGAAGTTGCTTAAAGGTATGATGAATGTTGTCGTTGCGACAGACAGATTGACTGCAATGATAAAAATTCTGTTCCCAAAAACAATGGAAGGTCACGATATCAGTCACGTTGAAGTTGTCAGTTTTCTCAGATCAAAAGGTATAAAATACGGGATCAAAAATGAGAATATAAAGCAGGCGGTAAAGACTGTTTTGGAGAATTATACAGTCGTTCAGGATATCGTGGTTGCCAAAGGTAAGACGCCCGGACCTGGTAATCATGCAAAGCTGGTTGACAGCGCATTTGATAATCCGGATGAGTTAAGGTATAAAGAGAAGCACGGGCTCTCTATAACGGAACTGTACAACAATATGAGTATTGAAGAGATCGGTAAGATGACATTTCCTGCGCTCTTCGTGAGAAAAGGAGAAACTATTGCGTCGACAACTCTTCCTTCTGAAGGAAAACCGGGCATCAATATCATGAATGAAGAGATAGACCCTGAGATCGGCAGAAAAATGTTTGATGCCGGCGATAATGTCAATTATGATTTTGATGGCGAAAAGATAACCTATGTCGCACAGAAAAGCGGTTATGTCGAACTGGAAGGCAGGTTGCTGAATGTCCGTCAGCCTGTCTGGGTATCGCCTGATGAAATTAACGCATATTTTGTTAAACTACCTGGATTGAACTCATATGAGGAGTGGTTGAGAGAAAAAGATATTTCTGATATGCTTGCAGACCTGGAGGTGAATTCAGGAATCCTAGAAGACAAGGCTGAAGAGATCAATGAATCATTCCTGGAAAAAAATGATATTTGTGAGTTCATTATTTTAGCGCAGGGCCAGGAACCTACATCAGGTATCGATGCATACAATGAACTTTTCTTTGATAAAGATACAAGACCTGGAAAAATCCAGAAAGACGGGAGTATCGATTTTCGTGATATTGAACGTACTGATTTAGTAACGGCGAATCAAATGATTGCAGTAAAATACCTGGCAAAACCGGGTCAACCAGGCGTAACAGTAAGAGGTAAAAAGATTCCATCTGATGATGGCAAGGACATACGCTTCATTGGAATCAATAATGTCAAGACAGTAAAGCAGGATGACAAACTTCTCTACTATTCAAAAATAGAAGGTATTGTTGATCTGGTAGGAAATTATGGTTTAAGTGTAAACAGGAATTATATTGTTAAAGGAAATGTCGACTTCAATACCGGGAATGTAGCGTTTGATGGAAATGTCTATATAAAAGGTTCTGTGTCAGCAGGTTTCAATGTCGTTGCAGACGGGGATGTTACAGTCTCCGGCAGTGTAAATAACAAGTGTTTTATCAAATCAGGCGGCAATGTATTTATTAAGGAAGG
>JANQEH010000076.1 GCA_028278455.1 bacterium | reverse complement strand
TAACACTTCGTCAACTCAAACTAACTAAATTGACAAGAGCTTATTATAAAAGTATAAAACCGTAATGAATAAATCAAACTAAAAAGGGAGGTCATTGCTTTTTATACATATACAGCGTAAAATCATTCGCGAGGTAATCATGTCTCAGGATAACATCACGGGTTAATTTCATGGCAAACCTGAACATCTGCTCCGGGGAATAGAAATACATTCCGTTCTCCATCTGGCTGTCCATTGCATATGAGCTGAGCATATTGACTGCAACTCCTGTCCCGCAAAGACTGAACATTTTCCTGATCGCTTCTTCCATGTATTCCTGGTTGTCGGGAGTTTTCACATTCGCAATCCCCGAGGATACGATAAAATCAACTTCAGGGTACCTTGCTTCGATCAGGAAATCCCTGTAGAAAAGCGATATCCCGGGAAAGTTCTTTTTCGCGATATCCAGCAGTCCAAGAGTCATATCAACACCGTAGTATTCAGTCTCAACCCCGATTTCCAGCAAATAACTGTATAGATCGGCCTTTCCGCATCCGACATCGAGAATACTCTTTCCGTTCAGATCAGCAACCTGGGCAAGTACGGCAAAGCGTGTTTTCTGGGTATATTCACTCTCCCATGCCAGAGAATGAACATTATCTCCATACCTCTTCACACACTTTCCGAAGAATTCCTTAACTATTTGCTTATCGCGTTTCATATTCTATTTCAGGTTAACTATCGTTACTCCCGTATCACCTTCACCCCAGGTCCCGAGCCTGTAATCGCCAACACGTTTATCCTTTCTCAGGAATTCTCCGATCCGCTTTCTCAGCACTCCGGTGCCTTTTCCATGTATAATATGAACAATGTTCAATCCTGTTGTCATGGCATCCGACAGGTATTTATCAACACTCCTCACTGCCTCAATTGCCTCCATTCCTCTCAGATCGATCTCAGGCTTTACGCTGACATGGGGAACACGTGTAATAATCTGCGGCTTTTCCTTCTTGTACACTCTTTCGAGTTTGTCCTTCTGCACTTCGAGTTTCATCGAATCGAACTGCACCACGGCTTTCTTTTTATCCTTATTGACCGAGATCACTTCCCCGGTCTGATGCTGTCCCTTCAGCCTGACTGAATCACCTTTTACCGCTTCGTATACTTTGTCTTCAACAACGGTCTTCTCTTTTGTCTTCTTCTGCTTCGTCCTTCTTTTCCTGACCTTTTCCTTCTCTTTCCGGATGGTCTCCTTGACTTTTACAATGGTCTCGTGAGAAGCCTTTGTTTCCCTGATCTCCTTGACCATTCTTTCGAACTGTTTATTGAACTGCTCGATCTGGAGCTCAGAACTTCTAATCTCATCTTCGAGCTTTGAATATACTTCCTTTTCGATTGTCTTTTTCGTTTTGGAATACTCGCTGAATGCTTCATCCATCTTCGCTTCTTTTTTCTTCAGATCTTTGATCCTGCCGCTGTAATCAGACATCTGCTGTTCGAGTTCCCTGATAAAATCCTCGAGCTTCACCTGCTTATCACCGATCAGTTCAATAGTCTTTTCGATGATCGACTCAGGAAGGCCGATCTTCCGTGAAAGTTCAAGGGCATAACTGGAGCCGGGCACACCTACTGTCAGCCTGTATGTCGGCTTGAGAGTTTTCTCGTTGAAAGCAAGCGAGGCATTTTCGACATTTTCCGTGTGATTGGCATATATCTTCAATCCGCCATGATGTGTCGTTACGATCGTCCTGACGTTGTTTTCTCTCAGGTATTCGATAATTGCTATTGCAAGGTTCACACCCTCCTGCGGATCCGTTCCGGTTCCGATCTCATCTACAAGTATCAGATCGTTATCGGTAATACCGTCAATGAATGATTTGATGTTCATGAGCTTTGCTGAGAATGTGCTCAGGTCATCATCGATAGACTGGGGATCCCCGATCTCTGCTATCACCCTGTTGAACATGGGGATCTTCGTATCCTCCAGGGCAGGGATCAGCAGGCCGAATCTCGCCATAAGGCATAGAAGGCCTACTGTCTTGATAGCTACGGTCTTTCCGCCTGCATTAGGGCCGGAGACAACAAGCGTATTGAAATCTCTTCCCAGTTCGAGCGATACGGGAACAACATCTTCAGGTTTCTCAGCCTTCAAGATCAACAATGGGTGCCTCGCCCCGATAAGTACCATTGGTCCGGTTTCGATAACATCCGGTTTAAGCGATCCAAGCTTATAGCCAAGACTCCCGCATGCATAATGAAAATCGAGCTGAGCAAGTACATACTGGTTGTTCTCGATATCATGGATGATCTCCGAGAGGTCAGCAGTAATCGCACGCAGGATCCGTACGATCTCCTCTTTTTCATTCGAGATCAGCACATTTATCAGGTTATTTTGCTCGACAATCTCATCCGGTTCGACAAAATATGTAGCCCCTGTCGCCGATACCTGGTGAGTTATCCCTCTGACACTTTTTTTCGATCCCGCCTTGACAGGAAGTGTATACCTTCCGTCCTTAATCGTGTACAGCTCTTCCTGGAGAGCCTTTTTCCCGGCATATTGCCTGACCAGGGCCTCGATCCTCGTTTTCATTTTGTCCCGCGCGTTCTGGATCTTCCTGCGGATGCGTTTCAAATCCGGAGAAGCGCTGTCTAGGACCTGCCCGCTCTCGTCTATTTTCTTGCGGATACCGGCAGTTAATTTCTGATGGACTTCCAGTTTTCTGATGAGGACGGCAGTCTTCCTGAAATCATCTATATATTCCTTGAAGGCATTTTTCAGGTTCTTTGCCGTTTCGAGGTTCGAGATCACCTTGTTGATATCTTCTGGTGTCAGTATACTTCCCTTGATGTGGATAGTTCTGATGATCTCTTCCAGGTTTGATGATCCTCCCAGAGGAAATGACAATGATCTTACAATGATCTGCTGAAGTTCTTCATTGATATCGAGATGATACCTAACTTCCTCGATGTCCGCAAGCGGTTCCATGCGCTCGATCTCCGATCTGCCGAGCTCAGAGACCGCAAGTTTCAGTAAAATGCCGTGTATCTTGTCCCATTCAAGATTGTTAAAGGAAAATCTGTTATCTTCAAACATGATAAAAACCGTCAGGGTAGAGTTGACCGGTGTGAGGGTAAATCAGTTATCCGCCCTATTGTATATTTATTTAATGGTTTGCTGAACTGGGTATTACCTGCAGTATCACTTTTGTCGAAAGTCTCCTTCGCTTTCTCGTTGATCCTGTCCCAGTAATCGAGGAGCTCTCTGCCAGCGCGGGACCTCTGCAGCATCTCCGCAGGCTGGCCTTTCAGAATATCCTCTGTGATGTTCGTAAATTTCTTCGACAGCGGGCCGAAGTTTACGACTGCATCATACACCGCCGGGGCGAACCTTTTTGCCGGCCTGTACAATAACGAGTTCTCCGCTTCCGGGAGTAATTTTTCACTGAATGAAAAGAACGAAAGAAGAACGAGCACTGAGCTGACTATCAGTCCCCCGAGGAGAAAACCGAGAACTCCGCCGCCGATCCTGTCCACCCACCTTGTCGATGTAACCGTGAACAGTTTAACCAGCATGGTCGACAGGAATTTGAATATGAAAAGTACACCGAAGAAAAGAAGCAGGTAGCTGAGCAGGTAGGCTATACCGGTGTTGATATTGACAGCGCTCCGAATGAGAGAAGCGAAGTCTCCCATGAAACCGGTAGCGATTATCAGGGCGGCAAAAAAACCGAAGATGCCTGAAAAGGTCTTGATCAGTCCTTTCTTTACCCCCCTGTAAAGAAAAAAGCCCACGACCGCCAGTATTATTATATCCAGATAATTCATGGCACTGTCAATTTAAAAAATAATTGATTTAAATACAAAGTGTTTTTTGGAGGGTGCATTTCATGTTAAAGTTAATACCGTTGCAGATTGTTTCTTCACAGGATTGAAATTATAGAGAGAATAAATAGACAAATGATAGGATTGTGAAACAAATAACACCCCCCTTATTCCCCCCTCAAGGGGGGAGTATTATTAGAATTTCTATTTTGTGGATTTATTACTTAAGAACGGCAAGAACTAACAGTATTTAAAGAAATTTTCCTCCTCCGAACGGATTTCCAAATAACTCCCCCTTTGAAGGGATCTCTAAATAACTCCCCCTTTGAAAGGGATTTCCAAATAACTCCCCCTTTGAAGGGGGATTAAGGGGGATGTATATTACATCGAAAAGTAAATGAATATGTATTTTGGCGAAAGAATTCCATATGGAAATACTTGAATAGTGTAATAAGGAAAGAACATTTCCTGATTTGCTTTTATCGTTTTGCGTCTTTGCGTCTCTGCGAGAACAATAACGCATATCGAACTTGATAAATCAAGATCCTGCAGATATGATGCTTTAAAGATAATACTTTTCAACCTGTCATTCCGGCCTACGAGCCGGAATCCAGAAACGGGCGAGGGCACCCCCGCAGAAGCGGGACTGTCTCGCCTACGGTAACAATTGTCATTTCGAGCGATATCCCGGTTCTGTTTTGCAGAATGGGGACAAGTCCCCGAAAAAGGGGCAGGCAGAGAAATCTCAGAGAAGATTCAGTCTATTATCCTGATTATTTAAATTCTTTTCTTTACGGACCTTGCAGCAATGTAAGATACAAACAGGGGAGTTACGCTTCCGGGCAAAAAAAATCGCGTTTTGAAAAAAACGCGATAAAGAAAAATTGTAGTATTGATCCGCAGTTCCGGCACTCTTACGAGGCGTGGTCGAACTTCATCATCATCCGGCGCATTTTTCTCCTGGCAGCATTGATCTTTCTTTTACGCTTTTCGCTGGGCTTTTCAAAATGCTGATGCTTTTTGATGTCGGACATCAATCCGGCTTTCTCACAGGCCTTTACAAATCTTCTGTAAGCTCTGTCGAATGATTCGCCGTCTCGGACTTTGACTGTTGGCATGAAGAACCAACTCCTTTCAAGGGTTAAAATTAAAATTGAGCCTATAATATAAGCACAAAATCAATCTATATCAAGTCTTTTGTAAAAAAATAAAGTCAAATACGACATGCTACTTCTATTACTCATTAATAAGTAAAACGGAATCCGTTTCTGAGATTTCTCCACTCCGGTCGAAATGACAAAAGTAAGCTTATAGCTGTATATCATTAATGACACAATAGACTTGCTATTTGTCGGTGTTTTCACCGACAAAGTCTATTGTGAACCTGTAGGTGAATACACCAACAGGCAGCAACATGTCGAATACTATTATCATTGTCATTTCGACCGGAGTCCTGAAGCTTCGGGACGAAGTGGAGAAATCTCAATGCCAGATTCTGTTAAAGTGTTGAATTCTTCTATAGTATTATCACTCCACCGTCACACTCTTGGCGAGGTTGCGGGGCTGGTCGACGTCGCAGTCCCTCTGGACCGCGATATAGTATGCAAGGAGCTGCAGGGGGATCACCGACAATATAGGCGAAAGGTATCTCAATGTACCAGGTATGTATATGACTTCATCGGCGTTCTTTTTTATCTCTTTATCCCCTTCTGTCGCTATAACTATGACCTTTCCTTTCCTCGCACGTACAGCCTGGATGTTGCTGATGATCTTCGGGTAAGTCGGATCTTCCTTGCGGGCGATGAACACAACCGGCATGGACTCGTCTATCAGGGCTATCGGGCCGTGCTTCATCTCAGCCGCGGGATACCCTTCGGCATGGATATACGATATCTCCTTGAGTTTCAGTGCGCCTTCAAGTGCGACAGGAAAATTGAATCCCCTGCCGAGGTAAAGGAAATTCCTGCTCTGGTTGAAATGACTTCCGATCTCTTCTATCTTTTCGGATCCCTTCAGTATATCTTCGATCTTTTCAGGGAGTTTCAGCATTTCTCTGAGAATGGATTTTGCATTATCTTCCGTAAGGCATTTCTCCTCCCTTCCGAGAAAGATCGCAAGCAGAGAAAGTACTATCACTTGTGATGTGAACGCCTTCGTGGATGCGACTCCTATCTCGGGCCCTGCATGGATAAAGATACCGCCGTCGGTCTCCCTCGCTATGGCGCTGCCAACCACATTACAGATACCAAGGACAAGAGCGCCCGCTTTTTTCGCCTCTTTGATCGCCGCGAGTGTATCCGCAGTTTCACCGGACTGGCTAATGGCAATGACAACATCCTTTTCGGTAATAACGGGATTCCTGTACCTGAATTCTGAGGCGTATTCAACTTCGACCGGGAGCCTTGCCAGCTCTTCGATTAGATATTCACCGACCAGAGCGGCATGCCATGATGTTCCGCAGGCAGTCAGTATGATCCTGTCAGCCCTGATCAGCTGTTTTTCCACCTGCGCAAGTCCGCCGAGCTTCACCGTGCCTTCATCGAGCAGGATCCTTCCGCGGAGAGAATCGCGAACTGTTTCAGGCTGCTCATGGATCTCCTTCAGCATGTAATGCGGATAACCGCCCTTCTCGATATTCTTCAGATCGAAAAGGACTGTCTCCCGGGCGCGTGTTACAAGAGAATTCTCGAGGGTTTTAGTCTCCACTCCGTCAGCGGTTATGATTGCCATTTCATCATCTTCCAGGTTGAAGATATCCCGGGTATATTTCAGGAATGCGGCTACGTCAGATGCTACGAAATTCTCATCCTGCCCGTAACCGATCACCATCGGACTGCCCTTCCGGGCGGCTATGATCATATCGGGATGATGAGATGAGATTACGACGATCCCGTAAGCTCCCCAGAGGTCTTTAAGTGCACTTCTCACGGCTTCCTCGAAATCACCTTCGTAATAATCTGAGATCAGCTGTACGATAACTTCGGTATCGGTATCCGTGGTGAATTCATATCCTTTTTTGATGAGGTTGTTCTTCAGTGTCTGGTAATTTTCTATGATCCCGTTATGCACGAGAGCAAATTCACATTTGCTGTCCATCACCGGGTGCGCATTTATCGAAGAAGGTTCACCATGCGTCGCCCACCTCGTATGGCCTATACCCAGACCGTTCGCAGAAGCAGGAACAACAATGGATGATCTGAGATCAGCGATCTTTCCGGCGCTTTTGTGTGTGAATATTTTATCATCATCAGTAAGGAGGGAAATTCCCGCTGAATCGTAACCCCGGTACTCCATCCTCTTAAGCCCCTGCAAAAGTATGGACGAAGCTTCCTTTTTACCAATATACCCGATTATACCGCACATAATGTTTTATAACCTATTGTTAGTTTTAGTCATTTAAAAGGAAAATAGAATTAAAGTGATCTATAGATATTAAATCTCCTGTCATGCTGAACTTGTTTCAGCATCTAAAAACCGGACCCTGAAACAAGTTCAGGGTGACAATAATAGTTTTTATTTAAATATTGCTTTTCAACAAAAAATATTTTTCTTTTATACTCTGGTTTCAGGGTACTATTTGATTAGAGAATATATTAAATTATGCTGATAAAAACAATCTAAGTTTAATTATCCGGGAGTTCACAGGGGGACAATATTTGTTGATTTAATACTGTTATAATTGTATATTATTTTGATTAATATTTACGATCCTGCTCCGGATAACGAATAACATCATATCACTTACGAAATAAACTACCATAAGTTAACTACTAAATTTTCAGGAGGTTCCTTTGAAGATAGTTGTATGTGTTAAACAGGTACCTGACACTGAAACCAAGGTCGTAATTCCTGACGGAGGCACATGGATAGACGATACCAACGTCAATTATGTGCTCAATCCATACGATGAATTCGCAGTTGAAGAAGCGATAAAAGCACAGGAGAAATTCGGCGGAGAGGTTATCATAGTAAGTGTCGGACCTGACAGAGCTGCTACCGCGATAAGGAATGCTCTCGCGATGGGAGCTAATTCCGGTATCCACGTTAAAACAGACGGTGTTCATATGGGGCTTGGTATTGCTAAAGTACTTGCCGAGACAATCAAACCGCTGGAAGCTGACCTTGTATTCTTCGGGAAACAGGCCGTAGACGATGACAATATGCAGATCGGCCCGATGGTCGCTGAACTGCTGGACTTGCCGTCGGTTAATATAATCACCAGCCTGGAACTGACCGAAAGCAACGGAACCGCAGAGCGCGGTATTGAGGGCGGCAAGGAGGTTGTCGAATTTCCCCTCCCGGCAGTGATCACGGCTCAGAAAGGGCTGAATGAGCCCAGGTATGCATCACTGAAAGGCATTATGATGGCGAAGAAAAAACCTCTCGAGGATAAACCTCTGGACAGTGTAAACTCCGGCATTTCAATAACGAAGATAGAATATCCGCCTGCACGCGCAGAGGGAAAAGTCTTCACTTCCGGAGCGGATGCAGCTCCGGAAGTAGTGAAACTTCTCAGAGAAGAAGCCAAGATAATCTAGGTCTATTATTGGACTCGTGGCGCCTGCAAACTCGCTTGTCCCTTATTTTCGAGGTTTGCGGGTGATATAATTCCACAATATTCTTAAAAAACGGAGATAATTATAAATGAGTAATAAAGTTGCATTTTTTATAGAGACCAGGGATTCCGAAGTCAGGAATGTTTCCTTTGAAGCGGCAACGGTCGCAAGGAAAATAGCTTCTGAGACGGGAGGAACCCCGGTCGGAATAGCCGTAGGCAGCGGTATTTCCGGTAAACTTGCCGAATTCGGTGAATACGGCATCCCTGAGGTGATCGTCGTTGACAGTCCCAACTTCGCAAAATATACTTCCGAAGGATATACAGCGGCTGTTGCTGACAGCGTAAAAGAAGTCGGATTCCTCGTGATAACAGCATCGGCCATGGGCGCCGATCTTGCTCCCCGTGTAGCTGCAAGACTCGATACAGAGTTGATCAGCGATGCCGTCGATTTCAATATATCCGGCGGAAAGATCGAGGCCGTAAAACCTGTGTTTGCCGGAAAGGCAAGGATCACCGTGACGACATCATCAGAACTGCAATTTGTAACAATAAGGCCGAAAGTCTTCTCACCGGAGAAAGACGGCGGAGTAAGCTGTGAAGTAACAGCTTCCGGTTTTGATGCTGGTTCGGTCAATATCCGCGCAGTCGTCAAGGAAGTTGTAAAGGGAGCCGGCGGAAAGATCGACCTCACAGAGGCTGATATAATCGTATCAGGCGGTAGAGGTATGAAGGATCCTGAGAACTTCAAGATGCTCGAAGATCTCGCTGATGTACTCGGTGGTGTTGTAGGAGCTTCCAGGGCTGTCGTCGATGCCGGATGGAAACCGCATTCGGACCAGGTGGGACAGACCGGCAAGACGGTCACTCCGAAACTGTATATAGCAGTCGGTATATCCGGCGCTATCCAGCACCTTGCGGGTATGTCGTCGAGTAAGTGCATTGTAGCTGTAAATAACGATGCAGACGCCCCGATCTTCAAGGCAGCAGATTACGGTATTGTCGGAGACCTTTTCGATGTTGTACCTGTTCTAACTGAAGAATTCAAAAAGGTATTGGACTGATCATATAAAGTTTTCGCACCACAGAGGCACAGAGGACACAGAAAAATACATTGATTGTTTTTTGTACTTAGTGTCTTTCTCTCTTTTCTTCTCCGTGACTCTGTGGTGAAATATTCTCATGGACAGCTCAGATTATACACAGGCAAAACGGGTAACCATCGTCGGGATCTTTGCAAACCTGGTAATAGCCTGTGTAAAATTCTCCCTCGGTATCATTGGGAACAGCTCTGTTCTGATTGCCGAGGCCTTTGATTCGTTCTCCGACATAGCTGCCACCACAGCAGTCCTGATAGGACTTAAACTCGCAGCCCGCCCGAAAGACGCTTCTCATCCTCACGGTCATGGAAAGATCGAATCTCTCGTTGCCCTGTTCGTGGGACTTGCGATTGCCGCAACAGGTGTTTTCCTGATCTACGATAATTCTCTCAAAATATATTACAGAGAATTTGTCCGCCCGGAATACATCGTCCTGTACGGTATTATTGCGTCGATAGTGATCAAGATATTTCTATACAGATACACTATAATAGCAGGAAAAGACCTAAACAGTCCGGCTATCCTCGCGAACGCATCCGATCATAAAGCCGATGTGATCCGGTTGAGCGGAGTATTTTTCGGTGTGTTGATATCCATCGTCGGATACCCTGTTCTCGATCCTGTTTTTGCTATAATGGTGGCCTTATTCATTCTCAAGACCGCTTATGATATAATGAAAGACTCTATCGCAGATCTGATCGATGCGCAGATGCCGGAGGATCTTATTTCAGAGATCATGGAGCAGGTTAGAAAATGTAATGATAAGGTAAAGGTTACCGAGATCATCGGCAGGAGGATGGGGCCGAAATACCAGGTCAACATGAAAGTCAGGATCGATCCTTATGTACAGGCTATCGACGGAACAGATGAATTGAAAAAACTTACCGACTGCATTCAGGCGGAGGTTCCGCGGATTCAGGGGATAGATATACGCGCCGAAGTAGACTCGGTTAAAGCGCAGAAATTCGAGGAGGAATTCAGAGATCTTGTTCTTGGTGTGCTGGCGAGGTATAAAGACCAGTACCATTCATACAGAAACATGGAGATCCATTTTCTCGAGCTTCAGCAGGAAGTGCATTTCGACATGTTTGTCGATCCGGGGATGTCTGTAAAGGAAGCACACGAAATTACCGACCGGATCGAAAAAGACATATGCAAAGCCTACAGACAGGCACAGGTCGTCATCCATATCGAACCGTGCAGATGACAAAAATCATGAAGGAAGTCCGTATGCATCTTTTCGGTCGGAGATCTTCAAGACTATGATTACGATCCTATTCTTAACGATCTCGTATATGATCCTGTAATCCCCTGCTCTGAGTCTCCATAATCCCTTGAATTTGCTTTTCAATTTTTCCCCGGAATATGGATCGGATAACAACTGGGTCTCTATCTTATCAAGTATCAGTACCTGAGCTTTTCGAGAGAGTTTTCGGAGTTCCTTAGCAGCAGACCGCTTGAATTCAATCGTCCATTCCGATGAATTTCCTTGTCTCTTCAAGTGTCAGATGCTCCTTTTCGTGTTTTGAACGGTGTAATGCTTCCTCCAAGTCTTCGAATTCCGCAAGGTAGTATCTTGCGCTGCGCTCGATCATATTCGAAAATTTCAGGCCATACTGCTTTCCTATATTTGAAAGGCGATCGTATACTTCTTTGTTGATAGATATTGTAACTTTGTTTTTTGTTGACATAATAACCTGAGTATTATTTAGTCATACTTTACCATATATTGTAATAGAATATACCGCATTTATTCAGAAATCCTACTGTTTTTTATTGATTATCAAAGAATCTTCAGTAAGTATTGAATAATGACCGTAGGGGAGAGGATACCTCGCCCGCGTGGATTTCCGCTTTCGCGTGGATGACAGAGACAGACAGGAATGTCTATCCCCCTATTTGATACTTAAATCAATTTATCTTCTTCATTTCTGTCATTCCCGCAGGCTTTTAGCGGGAATCCATTTTTTCTTGACGTCATTGCGAGAGATATAAATCTTTCAACACTCACAAACCACACTCTTTTGCGAGACAGGCAGGTTTGTAGATACCATGAAGCTAAATTCCCCCTTTTTAAAGGGGGATCAAGGGGGGGGGGGCATAGGATGGAATCACAGGAGAATATAAAATAATTACAGGCGAATG
The DNA here is from genome assembly GCA_028278455.1 of bacterium. Classification (GTDB taxonomy): domain Bacteria; phylum SM23-31; class SM23-31; order SM23-31; family SM23-31; genus JANQEH01. Next base: position 17,110 of record JANQEH010000076.1, on the reverse strand, counting down.
CCTTTCACCTCTACGGAGATGTTCTAAGTCAACAATGTGAATTGAAAGCAAAAAAAAGAACTTGATAAATCAAGTTCCAGCATCTGTTGTTTTTCATTCTATTGGATTAAAACAACGTAACCTGAGCGAGGCCGACGAAAAGCGAGGGGAAGAGTCCGAGGATCAGGACTCCGAGTACTGCTATAACTAGTGCTGCAGCATCAGATGCCTTGAAAGTGAATATCGAGAAATCGATCTCGGCATCCTTCATATACATATTGAGAACCACTCTAAGGTAGTAGTAAACACTCACTACCGAATTAAGCACACCGATAATGACCAGCCAGACAAGCCCTGCGTCGATCGCTGCCCGAAATGCATAGAACTTTGCGAAGAATCCGGCGAACGGAGGTATACCGGCAAGCGAGAACATGAAAACCGATAATGCTGCTGCCAGCATCGGCTTCTTGAATCCCATTCCAGCGTAATCCGTTATCGAGTAAAGGTTCTTTTCCTTGCTTTCGAGATAGCAGACAACACCGAAGGCGCCGATATTCATGAAAGTGTATGTTATCAGGTAATATAGAATACCCGAGGCCGCCGCGCTTGTTCCTGCTGTGAAAGCAACGAGCATATACCCGGCGTGGGCGATACTCGAATAAGCGAGCATCCTCTTAATATTGTTCTGCGACAGCGCAATGATGTTACCGATACTCATGGTAAGTACTGCAAGTATCCAAAGAACTGTCTGCCAGTCATTGAAGAAATTACCCGCTGTATGCATGAATATCCTGATCATCACTGCAAATGCCGCCGCTTTAACTCCGGTAGACATGTATGCAGTAATAGGTGTCGGCGCTCCCTCATAAACATCGGGCGTCCACATGTGGAACGGTACGAGAGCCACCTTGAATCCGAGTCCGATCAGTAGAAATGCTATAGCCAGTGTTACATAGATGGATGAAGTAACAGCCCCGGATTGGAATACGGTTATCATTTGCGCAAGATTCGTTGTCTCCGTGGCTCCATAAAGGAAAGACATCCCGAACAGCAGGAAACCGGAAGCGAATGCGCCAAGGAGAAAATACTTAAACGCCGCTTCCAATGAATACTCGTCATTCCTTCTGCATCCTGCAAGTATATAAAGCGCGATAGAAAGAGTTTCGATTCCGAGGAAGATCAGTACAATATCACCAGCGGCTCCCATAACCATCATGCCAAGCGCTGCGAACATTATCAGTGCAAGGTATTCACCTTTTATTGGTTTAAACTGATGGATGATCTGGTTCGAAAGAAAAAGTGTAAGGAATGTTCCTGTCAGCACGATTATATAGATAAACAATGTGAAGTTATCGAGGATCAGCATACCGGCAAAACCAGTCCTGTCGGCTCCCCAGAGATATATCGAATACCCCATAGCTCCAAGAACGCCGAGCTGGGACAGATACAGACAGGCTTTTGCAGATTTTGTAAAAAGCGCCGTGATTAATACTATCAGCCCTGTTATCCCTACGATGCCGATAGATCCGAGAGTTGTCCAGTCAAATGTTGGTATACTGATATCCATTATTTATCTTCGTTGATCGTTAGAACCGGAATATCGTTTTGTTTTGAATCTTCTATATTGGTCCAGCGTATTTTGGCGCCGGATTCAACCGTCCTGATAACCTGCTCGACCGAAGCTGTTGTTTTATCGAGGAAAGGTTTCGGGTATATTCCGAGCCAGACAATAAATATCAGGATCGGAATTATCACGACCAGCTCCCTTGCATTCAGGTCAGTCAGGCTTTTGTTTTTTTCATTTGTAATAGGCCCGAAAAGTACTCTCTGGTACATTCTGAGCAGATAAACCGCTGCGAGTATCACACCTGTAGCAGAAAATACAACATATACTGTATGAACATATTCAGACTGAAATGCGCCGAACAGTACAAGAAATTCGCCTATGAATCCGTTCAGCCCCGGCAGACCTAATGATGAAAGAGTGGCTATCATCAATATCGTCGCGAAAATAGGAACCTGTTTTGCTATTCCTCCATAATCAGCGATCATCCTCGTGTGTGTTCTTTCATATATCATTCCAACTAAAAGGAAGAGCGCCCCTGTTGAAAGACCGTGGTTGACCATCTGTATTATACCACCCTGGATACCCTGCATATTCAGGGCAAACAGCCCGAGCATTACAAAACCGAGATGGCTTACTGATGAATAGGCCACAAGTTTTTTCATATCAGGTTGTACCATAGCCACCATCGCACCGTAGATAATCCCTATAACCGACAGAACAACTACCATCGGCAGAAACTCTATCGTAGCATCGGGGAACATCGGAAGACAGAATCTTATATAACCGTAGGTGCCCATTTTCAGGAGTACACCTGCAAGAACAACACTACCGGCAGTCGGAGCTTCAACGTGAGCATCCGGAAGCCATGTATGGAACGGAAACAGAGGAACTTTGATCGCAAAAGCAAGCGCGAATGCAGCAAACAGCCAGAACTGCGTAGATGCCGCTATATCCATCTGAAGGATAGTCTCAATATCGAAAGTAATGAGTCCGGTCGCGGTGTAATTCAAGTACGAAAGGTAAAGTATTGCCACGAGCATCAGCACTGAGCCGAACATTGTATAGATAAAGAATTTAACAGCCGCATAAATTCGTCTCTCACCACCCCAGACACCGATCAGGAAATACATCGGAATCAGCATCAGCTCCCAGAAAACGTAGAACAGGAAGAAATCAAGTGATGTGAACACTCCGAGCATACCTGTCTGCAGCAGCAATAGGAAGAACATGAATTCCTTGACATTCTTCTGTATCGCCGACCATGTAGAAAGTACTACCAGCGGAGCAAGAAACGTTGTCAGCATATACAGAAGTATCGATATTCCATCAAGGCCAACATTATATGATATACCGAGGTCTGCTATCCATGTAAATTTCTCAACAAACTGCATCGTCGCGATCTGGCCGTTGAAATTGAAAAATATCGGCAGTGAGATCAGGAAATCGAACGTTACAGTGATCATCGCTATCTGCCTGATAAGGTTCTTACTCTCCTTCGGAATCAGCAATATAAGAAACGCTCCGACTAGCGGAATAAAAGTTACTATCGAAAGTATATGTGACCAGTAAAAGTCCATTATATCCTGTTAATTAATTTTATCCTATTTAAAAAGCATATATCCCAGAATAAACACACAGCCCATGATGAAAATGACTATATATTCCTGGATAAGTCCGGACTGGAGTTTCCTCAGTACCTGGCTGGTTTTCCTGAATATCCAACCTGATCCGTTCACTATTCTATCTATAATTGCAACGTCGATACCTTTCCACAGAAATTTCGAACCGCCCATGAAAGGTTTGATAACCGATGCTTCGTATATCTCATCAACGTAGTACTTATTTTCGAGTAATTTGTATCCGAAGCCCGGTTCTTCTGTCGGCTCGGCGTATTTTTTCTTATAATATTTATTATATGCAATAAAGAATCCCGTGAAAGCCACTGTGATCGCAATCGCCATCAGAGCATATTCCATGGCATGACTGTGATGTGCCGCATGACCTGATTGCTCTATTATATGCTCAGCATCTGCAAAGACCGGATGGAGAAAATGCTCGAAATGATTTGCCCCGCCAAGGGCAGCAGGGATTCCTATATAACCACCCACCAGCGATAAAACAGCCAGAATGATCAGAGGGATTGTTATTGTTTTAGGAGACTCATGAAGGTGATGTGCCGCTTCCGGTTTCACTCTCGATTCTCCGAAGAACGTCATGAACACAAGTCGGAACATATAGAATGCGGTTATACCCGCTGCAAGAAGCCCGATGAACCAGAATACGGGATTACCCCTTGGATTCGAAAATGCGAACCATAGGATCTCGTCCTTGCTGAAGAATCCTGAGAAAAGCGGGGCCCCGGCGATTGCCAGGGTTGCCACAATGAATGTCTTGAATGTTGTCGGCATGTGTTTCCTGAGGTCACCCATGTACCTCATATCCTGCTCTCCTGAAAGAGCATGTATCACACTGCCCGCTCCGAGGAACAGGAGCGCTTTGAAGAATGCGTGGGTCATCAGGTGAAAAATACCGGCAGTAAAAGCGCCAACGCCTACTGCAAGGCACATATATCCAAGCTGGCTTACGGTGGAGTAAGCAAGTACTTTCTTAATATCGTTCTGGGCAATACCTATTGTTGCAGCAAAGATCGCAGTGGCAGCTCCTACGGTCGCAACCACCATCATGGTTGCTGGAGATAGTGCATAGAGGACACTGCTTCTAGCCACCATATAGACACCGGCAGTTACCATTGTAGCGGCATGTATCAGTGCGCTGACAGGTGTGGGACCAGCCATGGCATCGGGAAGCCATACATAAAGAGGTATCTGTGCAGATTTGCCAACCGCTCCAACAAACAACAGTAATGTTATTGCTACAATTGCTGTATCGTTAATAGTTGTCAGGTGTGCTGCTTGAGAGAAAACACTACCGAACTCAAGACTGCCGAATGTTTTGAAGATCAGAAACATTGCAAGCAGAAAACCGAAATCTCCGATACGATTGACTACGAATGCTTTTTTCCCGGCGTTCGCATTCTCATTATCCTCGAACCAGAAGCCGATAAGCAGATAGGAGCAGAGACCTACGCCTTCCCAACCGATGAAAAGCAGGAGGTAGCTGTTTCCAAGGATAAGTATTAGCATCATGGTTATAAAGAGATTAAGATAAGTAAAATATCTTGCATACCCTTTATCACCGTGCATGTATCCTACAGAATAAACATGTATCAGAAAACCGACGCCTGTCACGATCAGTGCAAGAGTTCCTGAAAGTTGATCAAATAGAAAAGCGAATTCCACATTCAATGAACCTGAACCTATCCACGTGAACAGCGTCTGCCTGACCTGTCTTTCTTCCTCGGGTAGACTCAGCATATGAAGGAATATCGACACAGAAATTATGAATGATATTCCTACCATACCCGGACCGATTAAAGAAATTACTTTCTCTGATAGTTTTTTCCCGAACAGACCGTTAATAATAACGCCGATAAGGGGGAAGAGAAGTATTAGTCCAATGTTTTCCACTTTAGCTCAACAGATTCGTATTTACCATTTCATCAAATTTATTTCATCTATAAAAGATGTTTTCTTTACTCGAACTATTGCAATGATAAGGGCTAGCCCCACAACGACTTCAGCTGCCGCGACAACCATCACCATAAATACAAATACCTGACCGTTCAGAGATTGAAGATAGGTCGAAAATGCTACCAGCGAAAGGTTTACCGCATTCAGCATAAGCTCGATAGACATAAATATAATGATAGCGTTACGCTTGATCAGAACGCCGAATATCCCTATCGCAAAAAGGATTCCGCTGAGTATCAGGTAATGTGATAATGGTATCAATTTATTCTTCCAGTTTTTTCTTTGCCAGCACAACAGCACCGACAATTGCTACAATCAAAAGAATTGAGGTTATCTCGAACGGCAGAAGGTAATCGGTAAAAAGGAGCTTACCAACTGCTTTTGTATTACCCTCCTGCATAACCGCCTCGGTTACACCGGGAGATGACACAGCATCGGAAGAGCTTTTAATGATAAAGAAAAGCATCTCGAAGAGCAGGAAAGCACCTGCGCCGACACCGAATATCTTCAAATTGAGCAGTTTCTCGAAATCGAATGATTCTGCTTTTAAGTTCAGAAGCATTATCACGAACAGGAACAATACCATTATCGCCCCTGTATAGACCAATACCTGAATCGCAGCGAGAAAATGTGCATTAAGCAGAGCGAACAGGCCTGCAACGCAGAAAAAAGTTACGATCAGGAACAGGGCGCTGTGCACAGGATTCCGGCTGATGATAACCATCAGCGCCGCCGCTATCGAGATAATCGCTAATGAATAAAAGAAAATCGATTCCACTTGAATTCTGCTTATGTTAAAATTTACTATCTATCTGTTAAAATACAGCAGTTAATATTCCGGTTATCAGAACATTAAAAATTGCCAGGGGCAGAAGAACCTTCCAACCCAGGTTCATTAACTGGTTATATTTGAACCTCGGTAAAGTCCACCGCACCCATATATATGTTACAACAAAAAATGAAGTCTTCAATACAAAAGAAAGTATCTGCAGCAGCTGAAGAACAAAGTCCGATATCGGCAGGTTTTCTATATAAGGAAGATGCCAGCCGCCAAAGAACAGTGTAACGATCAAAGCAGAAGAAGTAATAAGAGCTATATATTCGGCAAACAGAAATAGAGCGAATTTCATCGCTGTATATTCAGAATGATATCCTGCTACAAGTTCCTGCTCACACTCGGCTAGATCAAACGGAAGTCTGTTTGTCTCAGCGAATGCGGCTATCATGAATAATATAAAAGCAAGAGGATGGACGAAAACATTCCATCTGGGAATGATCCCGAATATCATTTCCGTCTGCTGCATAACAATATCCGGCAGTTTCAATGAACCTGCAACAAGGATTATACCTACAACCGAAATTCCAAGAGTAAGTTCATAACTGATCATCTGTGCCGATGCTCTTAAACCACCGAAGAATGCATACTTGTTATTGGATGCCCATGCTCCCAGTACTATTCCGTAAACACCAAGTGAGGCAATTGCAAATATATAAATAATACCGAAATCGAGATTTGCTACCTGAAGAGCAATCTCTCTGCCGAAAATTACAATTTTATCGCCGAAAGGTATTACACCGAACATCATAAATGCAGGTATCAGAAGTATTGCCGGTGCCATTAGAAAAACAACTTTATCTGCCTTTGCGGGAAATATCTCTTCCTTCATAAACAGTTTCAAACCGTCAGCCGCGGTCTGTAATAATCCCTGAGGACCAACACGATTCGGGCCGAGTCTATCCTGAATAAATCCTGCAAGACGGCGCTCCGCAATGATAACGAGGTAAGCACCGAGTAGCAATACACCGAAAACCATCGCGATCTTTGATATTTCAATAATTATTAATATTGGATCTGACATATTATTATAGTTTTAACCGTCTGTACCATTTACCTTATTGTCAACACCCAGAGTTTTACCCGAATCACCCAACTTGAAATGCGATAATCCTTCCAGATCGGAATAATGTTTTGCCATCATAAGGAAAAGATCATTGGCTGAATTCCACTGGATTTTCTGTCCCATTCTTTCAGCGATCATCTTAGCGATCTCCCATGTACTCTTTGTTCCTGAGGGCGCTTTCAAATCGGTCTGTAGTCTCTGTAATTTTTTCTGATAATTTATAAATGTCCCGTAATTTTCAAGATATATCTTACCCGGAAGAATAACGTTAGCGATCTCTGTTAGGGGAGATTCGACTATATCTTCAACTACAAGGAATTCCACCTTTTCAAGTAGATCCAGAATTCGCTGAGGCACCTCTTTCAGATCGTTCTTTACATAATATACTGCTTTAATCTTTCCTGATTCGATCTCGTTGAGAACCGATTCAGCATCAATATCCGGGACACTGAGGCCGAACACCAGTTTCAAACCTTCCTGGTTCGGGTATTTATCTCCTTTGATCGTAAAGCCTGTCGGGAACACTTCATCCTTTATTTCAGGTTCCGCAAACAAACCTGTTACCGCTTCAGAATTGCATGCAATTCTCATGGATTCCTTTACAGCAAAAGCATCCTCATTTGTCGAACCGGGAGAAACAATGGCCGCAACTGCATTTTTCGTCTTCATATATTTCGAAAAGTTATTTGCTATTGCAGTTGCTGCTTCTTCAATGGTAACAGCTTTCTGTTCATTCCCTTCCCTAATTTTGGGTTTAGTCAGTCTATCCACATCATTATATTTTTCATTGCTGTATCTACCGTAGTCACATATCCAGAATCCGTTAACAAACATATTGATCTTCGGAGTTATTCTGAATATTTCATTATTATGTGATTCTACATAAATATTACACCCGGCGCTGCATTCACCACAGACTGTATTTGTTTTTTCCAGGTGCCATACCCTGGTTCTATGGATAAACTTCTTATCCAAAAGACAGCCTACAGGGCATATATCTACTACATTCCCGGCAAGTGGATGATCAAGCTTTTTACCTTCAACAACAGCGATCTGATTCTTCGATCCGCGATCTACTACCGTTAATTGGTCTTCTCCTGCGATCTCTTTCATAAATCTGACACACCGTGTGCACATTATGCACCTTGTCGTCGCAAGCATGATATTAGGTCCGAGATCTTTGAAAGGAGGAACGCGCTTCGGTTCAGTGAACCTGCTTTCTCCATTTCCGTACTTAAAAGAGAAATCCTGAAGAAGACACTCACCGGCTTTATCGCAAACTGGACAATCAAGCGGGTGATGAAGCAGCAGAAATTCAAGAACAACCTGTCTTGCTTTCCGTACGTTTTCAGTATCTGTATAAACAACCATACCGTCATTTGCAATAGTGTTGCATGCTATTAGGGGTTTAGGTGCATTCTCAACCTCTACCATGCAAAGTCTGCAGCTTCCGGTGACGGACAAAGCCTTGTGATAGCAATAATGAGGTATTTCCGTCCCAATCTCTGTAATAACGTCGATCAGTTTCCTGCCGGGTTCAGTAGTTACCTCTTTGCCGTCTATGGTTAGTTTGATCAAAATAAAACCTGGATTAATATTAATCTGAATAAAAATTATTTATTGTATGGGCATCTGCCCAGTTTTACATGCTCAACAAATTCTTCTCTGAACTTTGTCACGAATGCCTTGACCGGCCAAGCTCCTGCTTCTCCCATTGCACAGATGGTCCGCCCCTCGATATTACACGCCACATCGTATAGCAAATCTATATCTTCTTCTGAAGCATTACCATGTTCAATCCGGTCAACAATCATCTTCATCCACGGCATCCCTTCCCTGCATGGAGTGCACTGGCCACATGACTCATGAGCATAAAATACTGAAAGATTCAAAAGAGCGTCAACCATACAGACAGTCTCGTCCATCACTATCACACCTCCAGAACCGAGATGAGAACCGACTTTTACAAGCGAATCGAAATCCATCTGAACATCAATCTCGTCAGCCCTTAATACCGGCATAGAAACACCGCCCGGGATAACAGCCTTCAGCTTCTTATCATCCCTGACGCCTCCGGCATGCTCATAGATCAATTCCTTCAGCGTAATACCCATCTGGAATTCGTAAAGTCCAGGTTTGTTCACATGTCCGCTGATACCGTATATTTTTGTTCCTGTGCCTTTCTCGACTCCTATTGCTGCGAAAGCCGCACCGCCGTTATTAATGATAAAAGGCACATTTGCGATTGTCTCAACATTATTTACTATCGTGGGACATCCGAAAGCTCCCTCGATCGCCGGGAATGGAGGTTTGTTCCGTGGCCATCCGCGTTTCCCTTCAAGAGATTCTATCAATCCTGTTTCCTCTCCGCACACGTAGGAGCCCGCTCCCCTGTGAACATAGATCCTGTGATTGAATCCGGAACCGAGTATATTATCCCCGAGGAAACCGGCATCTTCAGCTTCTTTGATTGCCCTCTCGAGTATCTTTGCTTCGTGATAGAACTCACCGCGGATATAAATATAAGACACATTGCATCCGATTGCAAAAGAACCGATGATCTGCCCTTCGAGTACCATGTGCGGATCATGTGTCATCAGCGCCCTGTCTTTGAAAGTTCCCGGCTCGCCTTCATCTGCATTATTGAGGAAATACCTTGGTTTTGGACTGTCTTTGGGAACGAATCCCCATTTGATGCCCATCGGAAAACCTGCACCGCCCCTGCCTCTAACACCCGATGTTTTCACCTCTTCGATTACTTCGTCAGGCTTCATTTCAAGAAGAACCTTGCGAATGGCAGTATAGCCTCCCTCTTTCCGGTAGTCATCAATACTTCCGGTATAGCCGTCCTTGACTATATTTGCCATCACTATTCTTTGAATATCAGCCATTTCTCTATTTCAAATTGTCCAGAATTTCGTCTACTTTTTCTATTGTGAGGTCTTCATGATAATCATCGTTAATCCGGATCACCGGCGCTGTGCCGCAAGCTCCGAGACATTCGACCTTGATAAGTGAAAATTTTTTGTCGGGAGTAGTTTCGCCCGCTTTTATACCGAGTCTGCCCTCTATATGTTCTACTATGTTCTTGGAGCCGAGAATATAGCAGGAAAGCGTACTGCAAACCTGTATAACATACTTTCCCATCTCCTCTCTGTAGAACATGGTGTAATATGTAACCGTACTGTGAACCGTAGAGACCGGAAGATCGAGAAGTCCTGCGATATATTCGAGAGCTTCATCCGTGATGTACCCCTGGTCTCTCTGCATCAGATGCAGGGCAGGAATAGTGGCAGCCTGTTTATCAGGATACCGTTTCACGATCTCATTGAACTCTTCGAGTGTCTCTTTTTTGAATTCTGTTGTCATATCATTAAGAAAAATATATATCAGCGGTCAAGTTCACCTGCTATTACGTTCAGACTTCCAAGTATCGCCACCGAATCGGAAAGCATACCTCCCTCAAGCATATAGGGAAAAGCCTGATAATTTATCAGCGACGGAGGCCTTACGCGAAGCCTGTAGGCATTTCTCTCGCCGGTACTTACTATATAAAATCCAAGCTCTCCATTCGGGCACTCGGTTGCATCATATATCTCACCTACAGGCGGTTTTATGCCCCTGTTTTCCATAGTGATCTCAAAATGGTGAATAAGGCCTTCAATGGAATTATATACCTGGTCTTTATCTGGAAGAATGATCTTTGGATCATCCAGGTTAACCTTGCCATCCGGCATTTTTTCCATACACTGCTCAACGATCCTCATGGATTGCCTCATTTCTTCCATTCTCACCCAATACCTGTCATACACATCTCCTCTTTCTCCAACAGGCACATCAAAATCAAAATCTTCATAACAGGAGTAAGGAGAATTCTTTCTCAGATCCCATGATACACCAGAAGCCCTGAGGCATGGTCCGGTCAGACCATAATTTATCGCTGTTTCCCCGTCGATAACTCCGACGTCTCTGGTTCTTTCGATAAAGATCTTATTTCTATTTAAGAGAGTTTCAACTTCATTCATCACTTTTGGAAGATCCGCCATGAATTTCTTAACACCATCATAGAATTCATCCGGAAGCTCCCTCATCATTCCGCCTATCCTCGTATAGCTTGTCGTAAGCCTTGCTCCGGTAGCAAGGGCAAACAACTCATATAGAATTTCTCTTGCCTCGAAAAAGTACAGAAACACAGTCATGGCACCGAGGTCCATTACCGCAGTGCCGACGCAGACAAGGTGATCGGCAATTCTTGTAAGTTCGTACAACAGGATCCTTACATATTCACATTTTTTCGTGACTTCAATATCAAAAAGCTTTTCACACGCTCTGGCAAAACCTATATTGTTGCAGAGCGGTGAAAGATAATTGAGTCTATCCGAGAGAGTTATCCACTGGTTATAACTGAGATGCTCACCAAGTTTTTCGAAGCCCGTATGAAGGTACCCGATATGCGGTATAGCCTTTACAACTGTTTCACCTTCAAGCTCCATTTCTATATGAAGTGTTCCGTGAGTAGCAGGATGCTGCGGACCGAAATTAAGGTTTACTCGTTCGGTATCCAGATCAAGTGAGTTTTTCTTGTTTTCAGCTTCTGTATTAGTCATCTATTATAGTAATGTTAGTCTTCACTCTTTTAAATCAGGGAAATTATCCCGGTAGCCTTCACCCTGCACAGGATAGTCTTTTCTCATAGGATACCCTGTAAAATCATTTGGTAATAACAGTTTCCTGGGATCAGGATGTCCCTCGAAATTGACTCCGTACATCTCAGCAATTTCCCTTTCCTGCCATTCAGCCGTTTTCCAGAGGGAATAAACTGACTGAATTTTAAGATCATCTTCAGGCACCCAGGCCTTTACTCTCAATCTTGTTAAATATGTATAGGAATAGAGATGATATATTACCGCAAACCGTTCCTCTCCTTCATGCTTGAGGTAATCAACACAGGTCTCATCGACAAGAAAGTCAAAAGCTGTTTCCTTCGATTCCTTGAGATATTTCATAATCCCGTATACATCATCCTTCTTCACTTCGACAGTCATCTCATCGCGAAATTCACTTATGTTCAGGAATGAATTCGGAAATTCCTTTTCGATGTTCTTGATATGTTGTTTTGTTTCTTCGTTCATCAGCAGCAGTATTTAACCGGGATTATTAATCCCAGTCGAATGCACCTTTTTTCAAAAGATAATAATATCCTACCAGTAACAGTAAAATAAAAACAACCATTTCTATAAGTATGAATTGACCGACGGAAAGCAGGTCTTTATAAACCACAGCCCAGGGATAAAGGAATACAGCTTCAATGTCAAAAATAATGAACAGCATTGCAATAAGGTAGAATTTGACATTAAATTTAAACCGGGCATCCCCTACTGAGTCAACGCCTGATTCGTATGGTATATATTTAACCTTATCGAATTTTTTAGGCCCTAACAGATGCGTGAGGATCAGGGTTACGGCGGCAAATAAAAAACCAAATCCACCAAGTATTAGAACAGGTATAAAATCACTAAGCATAGAGCATGAAGTTTAGTAGAACAGGTCAATAATTTACTATCTGCAACTTGTAGACTTGTTTCAAATTAAGTAGAGAAAATTACCAAAAAAAATATATTATTGCAAGACAAAAGTAAAATAATTCACAAGACATATTTACTTTTATGCAAAATTCCGGGCATTAAAAAAAATGTTGAAGTTTTTGTCGGATATAATTGTAGTATATACTTGGTATTTTATTGAGTGAGTATGGATCACTCAAAGGTTAATTTATTGTTAATTGACTATTAACGAAATAATAACTGTAGTATTTTTTACTTGCATATACAATTAAAATTTGCCAAATTTGTGCTCTGATTGAAATGTCTTCCTGATAATTATTACCCTCAGACCAGATTACTTAAACCGGTTTCCGGGTAGGATATGCGAATAAGACTGATACTTTTTATAACTTTGATGATGATCTGCCTGTCGGCAGGTGCCGTACAAGCCTCAGAAGGCGGGCATGGAGAGGGTTATGATCCTCCGGTATGGATGCTGATTCCATTCATTCTCATGCTCGGATCGATAGCTATTATCCCACTGAAATGGGAACACTGGTGGGAGAATAACAACAACAAACTCATCGTTGCAGTTCTATTGGGCTTACCGATGGGAATTGCATATATTTTCCTCGACAGCACCGCACTCCTGCATACTCTGGAAGAATACGCGGCATTCATTATATACGTGGGATCGCTTTTCGTTATCTCAGGTGGGATTTTGCTCCGGGGAAATATTAAGGCTTCTGTAAAAGTAAACCTTGCATTTATCGGGATCGGGGCAGGGATAGCATCTTTTATCGGGACTCCCGGAGCAAGCATGCTTCTCATTCGTCCGCTGATCAGAATAAATTCACACAGGAAGAATATAAAGCATTTAGTGATATTTTTTATTTTCTGTGTCAGCAATATAGGCGGCTGCCTGACTCCTCTCGGTGATCCACCGCTGTTCCTCGGTTACCTCAAAGGAGTGCCATTTACATGGACATTCAACCTGTGGCCTCAATGGCTGGTTGCAAACCTGATTCTGCTTTTCCTTTTCGTACTTTTTGACACAAGGGCATTCGCGCTCGACAAGACCAGAGAAGAAAAACCTGAAGAAAAACAGCCTCTCCGCATGTCAGGGCTAATAAACTTCATATGGCTTGGGGGAGTAGTCTGCTCCGTTGCTTTCGTACCCCATTTCGGGTACCGGGAAGCGATAATGATCGCTATGGTTATCCTCTCATTGAAGACCACACCTAAAGGACTCAGGAAGGAAAACCGGTTTACTTATCATCCGATATTCGAAGTAGCTTATCTTTTCATCGGTATATTCCTGACTATGATCCCTGCGCTTGCCTACCTGAAAAGCCATGGGAGCGTATTAACGGAACAAGGATTGACGGAGCCGTGGATGTTCTTCTGGATGACCGGGATTCTATCTTCATTCCTTGACAACGCGCCGACATACCTGACTTTCTTCACACTTGCCCAGGGGATGGAATACGTCGGAGCTACAGTCGCTCAAACCGGAATCGGTGAAGTTATGCTGCAGTCAATATCACTCGGAGCAGTATTCATGGGTGCAAATACCTATATCGGTAACGGCCCGAATTTCATGGTGAAAGCGATTGCAGATGAATCAGGTACAAAAATGCCTTCATTCCTCGGCTACATGCTTTGGTCAGGGCTGATACTCATTCCCGTTTTCATTCTTATGACATTCCTGATTTTCATCTGGAATGTAGTATAACCTCTCCACAATATTTTCAAAAAACGCTTTGAAGATTCGTGAGATTTCGTTATTTTGTCTAATTAAGTATTGTCTACCTGGTTGGCTGTAAGACACTTTTTTTGTTCACATAAATCACCCATATCTGCTTATTAATTTCTTATCTTATGAACCCTTGATAAATTAGTGGAGCTTGAAAATGACTGATTTTTCTACCAAAATCTGGTCATCTGTTGGTAAAAAAGTTTTGATGGGGCTTACAGGACTTTTACTGGTTTCATTCTTATGTGTTCACCTGTTAGGAAACCTGATGCTGTTCAGCAGTCATGCGGAACATTATAATAAGTATGCCCATTTTCTGCTGAGCCTGGGAGAACTTATTATAGCCGTTGAGCTGATCCTCGTATTATTTTTCCTGACTCATATTGTTTCCGGTATCAGTGTATGGCTCACCAACAGAAAGGTAAGACCGGTATCCTATGCTAAATCGGGGAATGCCGGCGCACCCAGCAGAAAGACTATCTCCTCGTTGACAATGATCTATACGGGAATAGTCGTACTTGTTTTCGCAGTTTTGCATGTTAAAGGTTTTAAATACGGTGATGTGCCGGAAGTTAATGTCGGCGGTGTTATAATGAAGGACTTCTACAATATGGTTTATGATGCCTTCGCGCAGCCGGTGTATGCATTTCCGTATGCAGCAGCAGTACTGTTACTCGGTTTCCATCTGCGCCACGGATTCTGGAGCGCATTCCAGTCGCTCGGGATAAACCATCCGAGATATAACGGATTTATCTACGCGGTAGGATGGATAATTACAATAGTCCTGGGTACAGGATTTATAATAATTCCCCTCTGGATCTATTTTACGGGAGGTGCGCGATGAAACTCGATTCAAAAATCCCGGATGGTCCCATTCAGGAAAAATGGGACAAGCACAAATTTGAAATGAAGCTTGTCAATCCAAAGAATAAAGCCAAGCACAAAATAATAGTTGTAGGAACAGGTCTTGCAGGTGGTTCTGCCGCTTCATCACTGGCAGAGCTTGGATACAATGTCCTAAATTTCTGCATAACCGATTCCGCCAGAAGAGCGCACAGTATCGCAGCGCAGGGCGGCATCAATGCAGCGAAGAACTACCCAAATGATGGTGACAGTATCTGGAGATTATTTTATGATACAGTCAAGGGCGGTGACTACAGGGCAAGAGAGGCAAACGTCTACCGCCTAGCCCAGGTCAGTAATAATATTATCGACCAATGCGTTGCCCAGGGTGTTCCCTTCGCAAGGGAATACGGTGGACTCCTCGCCAACCGGTCATTCGGCGGAGCCCAGCTTATGAGAACTTTCTACGCCAGAGGCCAGACGGGCCAGCAGCTTCTCCTCGGAGCATACAGCTCGCTGATGAGACAGGTGGCAGCAGGAAAGGTTACGATGTTTACCCGTTATGAAATGCTCGACCTTATAGTGATCGACGGAAAAGCAAGAGGTATAGTAACCAGGAACCTCGTAAACGGTAAAACCGAGACATATCTCGCGGATGCGGTAGTTCTCTGCACCGGAGGTTACGGAAATGTTTTCTATCTTTCTACGAATGCAAAGAACTCCAACGGTACAGCAGCTTGGAGATGTCATAAACGAGGCGCTCTATTCGCGAATCCATGCATGGCGCAGATCCATCCGACGTGTATCCCGGTTCACGGAGACTACCAGTCGAAACTGACCCTAATGAGCGAGAGCCTCAGGAATGACGGCAGGGTCTGGGTATCAAAAAAGGAAGGCGACAACCGCGCTCCGAACGATATCCCGGAAGATGAAAGAGATTATTATCTCGAGCGTATCTACCCGAGTTTCGGAAATCTCGTTCCCCGTGATGTTGCATCCCGAAATGCAAAGAACGTTTGCGACGAAGGCAGAGGCGCAGGTGATACAGGCCTTGCGGTCTACCTCGATTTCAGGGACGCAATCAAGGAACAGGGGGAGGACAAGATCAGGGAAAAATACGGCAACCTTTTCGATATGTACCTGAGAATTACAGACGACGATCCTTATAAAGTCCCGATGATGATCTATCCCGCCATCCATTACACAATGGGCGGCCTCTGGGTTGATTATAACCTGATGAGCACGATCCCAGGGCTTTACGTACTAGGCGAAGCTAATTTCTCCGACCACGGAGCAAACAGGCTCGGCGCAAGCGCACTGATGCAGGGACTTGCAGACGGCTACTTCGTGATACCATACACAATCGGTGATTATCTCGCGACCGAGGACCTTCCTCCTGTGTCCGCAAATCATGACGCATGCAAAGAAGCAGAGAGCAACGTACAGGATCACATCAAGAAGCTTCTCTCAGTCAAGGGTAGTAAGACCGTTACGGAATTCCATCGTGAGCTTGGACTTATCATGTGGGATAACGTCGGGATGGCTCGTAATGAAACCGGACTGAAGAAAGCGATCGAAGAGATCCCGAAACTCAGGAAGGAATTCTGGGAAAATGTGATGATCCCGGATAATCCCGACACATTAAATAAAGAACTTGAATTCGCCGGGCGAGTTGCAGACTACCTGGAACTCGGTGAACTGATGGCAAGAGATGCGCTGAACAGGAACGAATCCTGCGGCGGCCATTTCAGGGAAGAGAGCCAGACCGAAGAAGGCGAAGCCAAGAGAGATGATGATAATTACTGTTATGTTGCAGCCTGGGAATTTAAAGGTTTAGACAAAGTTCCGGATCTTCATAAAGAAGACCTGACCTTTGAAAACGTTCCGTTATCCCAGCGCAGCTATAAATAAAGGAGAAAATTTCAATGGGA
>JANQEH010000070.1 GCA_028278455.1 bacterium | reverse complement strand
AATGAGTTTATCTACAACGAACTGGAAAACGCCGAGACCTTCGTAAGCCTCATCCAGGGCCGCCCCCTCCCCGACCAGAAAATGGTACAGTGAAGAAATAAACATAAATCCCCAGCCTTTATATAATCATTCTTATCTAATACCAATTTATTAAGATAATAACAATTATTGCACTTCTAGTGATCGTCATTGCACCTACAAACTTGTCTGTGGGTGATACTTGTTAAGCAATTACTTAATATGGTCGGGAACAAAAGCAGACAATATTATTTTTATTTTCTGCGGAATATTTTTCATAACTACGGGTATATATTACAGGGCGCTGATAAAAGGTCTTTGTAACAATATTGGGTAGGGCTCATGAATAAAAATAAACTATTTCTTAAAACTTTACCTGATTTCTGTCTTTTTTGTTTTATTATTCTGTTTTTTTATAGTCAGGCAATTGCAAAAGAGTCTGATAGTCTCGGAAGCATGAAACAAGACTCCCTCGCTCTCATTGCATTCTACTATAGCACCAACGGTGATGGCTGGAAAAATAATTCAAGATGGTTGTCAACAAATCCTGTTTCTACCTGGCATGGAGTTACAGTTACAGGTGGAAGAGTTACAAAACTGGATTTAGGAGTAAATAATCTGACAGGAACCATCCCACCAGAATTTGGTAATCTGACATCATTGATCGAAATAAGATTTGCAAGTAATCAGTTGACAGGTCCTTTGCCTCCTGAGATTGGCAATTTAGTTAATCTCGATTGGATTTGGATCAGCCATAATCAGTTTACTGGAGTTATCCCCAAAGAATTAAGTAATCTAAAAAACCTGAAATCCTTGGAGTTGGGAACAAATCAATTGTCAGGTGAAATACCGCCTGAAATCGGCAGTATGGATAGTCTGACTAATATTTCGCTAGAAAATAATCAATTAACAGGTGAGATACCTCCTGAGTTCGGGAATCTTAAAAACCTGTTTAGTATTAGACTCAGTAACAATCAATTGACTGGCAGTATTCCCGAAGAAATCTGGAATCTGACTAATCTTGTGACTCTTTCTTTGGACAATAATGATTTATTCGGAGAACTACCGGCTGCAGTTGGAAATCTTACTAAAATAACTGAATTGAGTCTAAGAGGTAACAACTTATTCGGGAGCATTCCTAAAGAAATAAATAATCTAACAAGACTATACAGACTGAAACTAAGTAATAATAATTTCGTGGATTTCCCGGCGTTAAGTTTAATAAAAGGTATGCGTAATTTAAATTTAGAGAACAATAGGTTTACGTTTGAAGATATTGAACCTAATATCGGAGTGGCATCTGTTTTCAGATATTCTCCGCAGGATAGTATTGGATCAGCTATTGACACGGTTCTGTCAGAAGGAGACAGTCTTTCTATATCTTTTTCGGTTGGCGGATCTGCCAATCTTTACCAGTGGTATAAATCAGGATTGGAGATCCAAGGGGCAGTTTCAGATACTTATACGATCGAGTCTTTTTCCCCGGATGATGCTGGTATTTATGAACTACACGTAACCAATCAAATTGCTAAAGACTTGACTATTCTTAGTAGACCAATTAAAGTTACTCCTGAAACGATTATCCCGACTACTCCCAGAATGCAGGATTCGCTGGCCCTTGTGGCTCTATACAACAGTACAGATGGAGTAAACTGGAAAGATAATACTAACTGGCTTAGTGAGAAACCGTTTTCTGAGTGGTATGGTGTGACAGAAAATGAGGGCAGGATTGTAAAATTGGACTTAAGTCATAATTATCTGGAAGGGGAAATACCCCTTGAGATTGGAAATCTAACAGAAATTGTTGAAATTGATCTTAATTCCAACTATGTATCAGGGCCTATTCCTCAAGAAATTGGATTATTAAAAAAGCTAAGGAAGATATATTTTCAGGCTTGCAGATTAAGCGGTTCAATACCTAAAGAAATTGGAAATCTGGAAAATCTTACAATCTTGTTTCTTCATCATAATTTTTTTACTGGATCCTTACTAAAAGAGATTACATGTCTTCCTGAGCTTCACCATCTGTTAATAGAGAAAAACAATCTCTCAGGGATTATTCCGAAAGAGATTGGTAATATGACAAATATGGTATATCTTCAAATGGGCGACAATCAATTTACAGGACCGATCCCTTCTGAGATAGGCAATCTTACAAAATTGAAAAATCTTTTATTGGGGAATAATGATTTGAGTGGTACTATTCCTCCGGAAATAGGGAATTGTAAAAATCTTGAAAATATACACTTGCATGATAATCAACTCTACGGTGCGGTTCCAGAAGAATTTGTTAACCTAACAAATATGTCAAATCTTGATATCACAAATAACTATTTTGAAGGTCTTCCTGATTTTAGCGCTTTTAACAGGCTGCATATACGGTGTAATAATAACAGACTTTCATTTGAAGATCTGGAACCAAACGTAGACAAGATTAGCTGGAATTATTGGCAGGACAGCATCGGTGTACATATTGACACTATATTATCATTTGGTGATAATCTTGAAATCTCAATCCCTGTTGGAGGTACAGCTAATTATTATCAGTGGTACAGATCCGGAAAACCATTACAAGATGCAAACACCAACACTTTCACCATCAACACTTTCACTATCGCAGATACTGGAATCTACCATCTTCAGGTTACAAACTCCATTGTAAATAACCTTACTCTTTATAGTAAACCAGTGAGAATTAGATGTAAACCTGATTATACGGTGGCAGCTCTTAAACAGGATTCACTTGCCCTTGTTGCGTTTTATGATAAAACCGGTGGACCAAATTGGGAAAATAATACTCGGTGGCTATCTAAAAGCCCATTAGGAAATTGGCATGGTGTTACGGTTTATAATGGCAGGGTAACAAGAATTCATATGATGGTTAATGGAATGAAAGGTTCGATTCCTCCAGAAATCGGTAATCTAACCGGTTTGGAATACATCAACCTGGACAGTAATAAATTAACAGGCCCTTTACCCCCTGAATTCGGGAATTTAATAAATCTTAAATGGCTGTCAATGAGTAAGAATCTAATAACAGCGTTACCGCCTGAATTCGGAAATTTAAAAAACCTTGAAAGCCTTGACCTAAGTGTAAATCCTATTCCATCAATACCTCCTGAAATTAAATATTTAAAAAAACTAAAACGGCTTGATATAAATTACGGTCCCCTTACAGTAGTCCCTCCTGAGATTGGCAGTCTGATTTCGTTAGAACAATTGGAACTTAACGACAATAAGCTAACTACTATTCCTCCGGAGCTCGGGAATCTGGAAAATTTAACTCATTTACGTTTACAATATAATCGTATTAAAAGTATACCTCAGGAAATTGGTAATCTGCCAAATCTTACTAATTTGATTCTTTTTAATAATCTTTTGACCTCGGTACCTATAGGGATTTGCAATATAAAAAGCCTTGAGGAATTATATCTTGGTCAGAATCAAATTGAGTCAATACCTGACGAAATTGGCAGACTATCAAATCTTGAATATCTGGCTGTCAATGACAATAAAATTAATAAGTTGCCTTCAGATATTAAAGACTTGGGCAAATTAAGAGTTTTATATCTATATAGCAATTCTCTGACAGAAATACCTGGCGAATTATTCGGTCTTACTAATTTAGAAGTCTTAAATTTGCATAATAATAAAATAACCGGTTTTATTCCTAAAGAATTAGGGAATTTAAAAATGCTAATAGGTCTATCTCTTAGTGATAATCTGTTTACGGGATCTATTCCAACCGAAATAGGTAATTTGACAAAATTAAAAGGATTCTCAGTAAGTAATAATAAATTGTCGGGTGATTTGCCTGCCGAAATCGGAAATCTAACCAATATGTATAATATTGACCTGAGTAATAATGAATTAAGCGGAAAAATTCCTGAGGAATTTGCTAATTTGAGATATGTTGAAGACTGTCTGTACCTCCATAATAACCGTTTTACAGGTATACCTGATTTGAGAAAACTGACTAGGTTGAAAGACCTGAGAATTGAAAACAACTGGCTGACTTTTGATGAGATCGAGAAGAACATTGGAGCTGCACGATTTACCTACAGCTATTCTCCACAGGCAAAAACAGGCAATGCAAAGAAAATGCGAGTTTCCGTTGGTGACACCTTAATCATCAACGGGGAGACAGGAGGATCAGCTAATCAATATCAGTGGTATAAAGAAGGTGAATTGGTCCAGGGAGCCGATTTTCCAAAATTGTATCTGCATGTCAAAAGTCTGGATGATTTCGGGGCTTATTACGTCAAAGTCAGTAACAGTCTTGCACCAGACCTGGTATTACAGAGTAAAGATATAAGGATCATACCAAAATTAGCAAATGAAGAAGTAATTCGATCCAGGCCGGATACCGTTAATTCCGTACGGTTCAACAATTATTCCTCGATAATCACAGTTGAATTTAACAGCATTTCTGCGATAACTATTAGTCCCGCAAGTGGGAATGTTCCAGGGAATTCTATTGAAATAGCCCAGCTAACCGAGCTTCCAGAAATATCCGGCGTACCTGAACCGGATAATATTGTCTGTTTTTATAAAATTGAGACTCCGGGATCAGAATTTGAGGCTGATATCACATTTAGTTATACTGATGAAATGCTTGAACATTTACCAATTTCCGAAAGCGATCTTAAAGTGAGTTACTTTAATGATAGGTCATTAATGTGGATAACTGTACCGGGCGAAGCTGATACAGTAAAAAACACAATCAAGATTAGTACAAACCATTTCTCAATATGGAGCTTAGGTGAAGCACAGAGCGGTTTCGTGCCAGGCCGGGAACATTTTGATATGCTGCCTGAGAAGTATCAGTTGGGTCAGAATTTCCCTAATCCATTTAATTCAAGTACTCAAATCAACTTTCATTTACCGGAAGCGTCAAAGGTTACTCTGACTGTTTATAATATTTTGGGACAGGAGGTGGCAAGATTGGTTGATGATGAAATACCCGCGGGCTATCATTCCGTTAAATGGGATGCTTCAGGATTAGCAAGCGGTACATATATCTCGAGGTTTATTGCCGGAAAATACAGTAAGTCGAAGAAGATGTTGCTAATAAAATAGTATCCGAAATAGATAGCAATATTCGTAAGACGGAGAATAGAAGCCTCCATTTTATTGTTATATCACTGTAGGTAAAAAAACCAACAGTGAGCTGATTCGCCTGGTTCGGAGATGGAGAGTAAAATAAGAAGAAAACTGGATTCCCGCTTTCGCCCCACAGAAGAGGGGCAGGCAAGAATGGCAGAAGAGCAGAATCGGTATATTTATGAATAATCCATCAAATATCCAACCAAAACTAAAGCCCGCCACACATCCTGCCGAATAAAAAAGTTTGGGGAAATGTCCTTTCTGGCAAATTAATTGCATAACTATTATTGAAATCAAACTGAACTGAGGATGTTTAAAGTGAATTGAGCTCAAAAAACGGCAAATATCAGTGTTTTATGCAGGAAAAATTTGCCTTCTTTAGCAATGAACAGGAAAAAATTTCAGGGTAAACCTTAAAGCCGGAAAAGAGAACAAATGAAGATCTATCTCAGAGAATTAGGAAAATACTTACTTCTGATGCTGACAATTACACTCCTGACTGCAAGTATTATCGTAGATGCTGTCGGACAGGTCAGGGTAGAAGGCATGAGAGACAGCTTTACAGGAGATAAGACAAGATTCGTTATCGATTTTTCCGGGAGACCCGGTTATTCAGTGGAGCAGGACTGGCTGAATAACAGGATCGTTGTTTCTATGAACGGTGTGGAATACTCTGAACGTCATAAAAGCAAGATCGAGGACTGCAGGAATTATATCGTTAATAATGTTAAGGTCGATGATAACGGTTTCAATCCGAGAATTCTCATCAATACAAGCGGAGAATTCAAAGTCAAGTACGGATTCCTTTCCGAAGGCAGCAGACTGTATGTTGATGTGTTCAGGAATTTCGATAAAATCGATCTCAAGACCATGCTCGAGAGGGCAACGGTCTATGAGAACAGAAAAGACTTTACTCATGCCGCGGCACAGCTCGAGCAGGCTCTTACTCTGAATCCAACCAGCGACGCGATCAAATATTCAATAGGATCAAATCTATTAAAGAGCGGAGAACCGCTGAAAGCAGTCAGCAGGCTGAAAGAAATCCGATCTGACTCGCAGTACTTCACTGCTGCTCAGGATCTTATTAAGCCTTACACCACAGTAAATACCACAAAAAAGGATATGCTGGCAGAAAAGCAACCAGTTGAGCAGAATGATAATGGAAAAATCGACTCTGAAATATACCTCCAAGAGCATTCAGAACCTTCAGCAGATAAAGAAAGTAGAATAAATAACGGGAATGAAGAAAATGGAACAACGGCAGTTAAAGAGAAACAGCTATCACAGGTTGAAGAGAAAAAAAAGACTGTGCAGGCTCCAAGGTCAGTACCCACTGATGAACAGAAAAATGAATCTATAAAGAGCACAGGGATATCGAATGTGCTGAAGAAAAGCGGAGTTGCAAATTATATTCTGGCGGGTTTATATGTGGTTTTGGCAATGCTTATTACTACGGTAGTCTACGTAGGCAAGAAGATTTTCAGCCTTAACAGGCCAGGGAGAAAAAAGACTAAAGCAAAAGCCCGAAAGACCGGAAGATCAAAGAAAACATTACCGGTTTCTGCAAAGAGCAGGAAAACTGTCAGGGATCCACTGGTTGATAAAACAAGAATGGCTGAGATCCAGACATTTGCAAAAAAACTTACAAAGGCATATGCGAAAACCGATTCTGCAGTAAAGAAAAAAGCGGTTGTTCCCATCCCTGCAAAATCAAAGATGAAAGAATACGGGGAAGAACATAATGTCCGGATAGAGAATGTATTTGAACGTGAAGACAATCTGCTGAACGTCGATTCAGAAGCTGTCAGCCTGATAAAGAAGTTCAAGGACGGTAATTCACCGTCTTCAGGCGATAAATACGAAGCTATTAAGCAACTTGCGACTCAGGGATGGGAAGTATGGGAGATCGCAAGGGAGCTTGGCGTGGGTTCAGAGGAGATAAAAATTGCCCTCGAGATGGGAGACAGCCAGCAGGGTGTATTCGGAGAAGAAGAATTATACGCAAAGATATATTCACTTGCAGACCTGAAGCTGACAGCGTCTGCTATTGCCGAAAGGCTCAGAATCGGTGAAGAAGAGGTGAAACTGGCCTTGAAGATGAGAAAAACAGAGGATGAAGTTATTTCCTGAAAGTGATAAAATATGGCAAAGAAAGAAGAAGGATTAAAGCGGCTGCCGGAAGATATATTAACTCTGGCAAGAGAGAACAATATCAAGCTCGAAGATGAACCTGAACTGTATAAAGCGATCCAGAAAGCCAGAAAAGGTAAAGAGATTCCGCTTGAAGCTTTTAAGCTGATATCAGAATTTATTGTGCATTTTTATAAACTTAGAA